>JBMFMV010000029.1:0-21333 GCA_049970495.1 bacterium | reverse complement strand
AAGACGTTATGTTTGCCTGCGCTCCCTATCCGGATGATGATAAGGAGTTTATACAAGAGGTGGAGAAGGAAGCAAGGACTGTAATAAAACAGTTGAGAAACCACCCTTCTCTAGTAGTTTGGTGTGGAAATAATGAGAATCAATGGATTCACTATATGGGTGCTTGGGGCGGGAAAGATACCAGGCTTTATGGCTCTAAGATATACGATGAATTATTACCAAGGTTATGTAAGGAGTTAGACCCAACTAGACCTTATTGGCCTTCAAGTCCATACGGAGGAGAAGACCCTAACTCCGAAGAGTGTGGAGATAGGCATGCCTGGACCTTGAGTATTCAGACTGAAGACCCATATGAGAGGGTAAATTATAAACTCTATGCATTGGATAAGGGTAAATTTATAACAGAGTTTGGTCAACTTGCTCCACCATTAAAGAAAAGCCTTATAGAATTTACTCCTAAAGATGAACTGTATATAGATTCTCCTACCTGGAAGTTTCATAATAACACCTTTGAAAGGGGAAACATTAAGGCTAGTTTAGAAAGGTTCTTTATACCGCAAGAGAAACTAATTTTAGATGAATATCTTATAGGTGGACAGATGATACAAGCAGAGGCATTAAAGTTTGCACTAGAACATTGGAAGAGACGTATGTTTGATACCGCTGGGGAGTTATTCTGGATGTATTCTGACTGTTGGGGAACGACTGGGGCATGGACTGTAGTAGATTACTATCTTAGATTAAAGCCATCATATTATTTTGTTAAGAGGGTCTTTGAGCCTATCCATATATCTCTCAGAGAAGAGAAGGATAAAGTAGAAGTATTTGTAACAAATGAGCTATACAAGAACTTAATATTAGACATAGAATATGGGGTAAGAAGTTTTGTTGGAGACACATTAATAAAGGGAAGAACAAGGACAGAGATAAAAGGCTTAGGAACTATTAAGATAGGTCAGATAGATATTACTAGAATTCTAGAAAAGGATAGAAATAACTGTTTTGTTTATGCAAAGATATACGAAGATGGACAGTGTCTATCTTGGAATAGAATGTTCTTACTAGACTTTAAAGATTTAGTAGTATATAAGGCTAATATAATACCTGAACTTGCAAAATTAGAGAAAGGTAAGTATAGGCTTGATTTATCTACAGATAACTTTGCTTGGATGGTATATCTAGAATTAGCCGATGATATTGAAGTAACTGATAACTACTTTGACATCTTCCCTGGGGAAAAGTATACAGTTATGCTCACTTCCCCAAAAGATATAACTATAGACGATATTAAGATTCATACATTAAACGATGTATTGATAAAACACAGATGAATTAAACTTAGACCCTATTCTACTTCCGATTCTAAAAACTTATACCAATATCCTGTAATCCGATTCTCTTATAATTCTCTTATGACGAGGTTCAAGGATAAATTCCCTGATATATTCTGCCAATTCTTTTATTCCCTCTTTTATCTCTTCTTCTGGTATCTGCGCAAAACTAAGTCTTAGTCCTTCTGAATGGTGAGATTCTAGTAAAAAGATGTCTCCGGGTACAAATGTGACTCCTCTTTCTATTGCCCTATAATAAAGCTCTCTAGAATTAAAACCTTTGGGTAGATTCAACCATATATATAGTCCGCCTTTAGGTAGTGTGTAACTTATCTCTTCTGGCATATACCTATTTAAGCTTTCGAACATTAATTTCCATCTCCTTGAAAATATATTTCTTATCCTTGCTATGTGAGCGTCAAACTCGCCCCTAGTTAATATTATGTTAAGCGCTTTTTGTATTAGACTAGAAGAAGATATATCTGAGAAATATTTTGCCTCCGAGATCCTGTTTCGGTATTCTTTTGGAGAGACGATAAACCCTAATCTTAAACCAGGCATTAGGATCTTAGAAAAGCTTCTCAGATAAAATACTCTTTCAGTTTTATCCAATGCTTTCAATGGTTGAACCCTTTCTAAGTAATAAAGTTCACTAAGATGATCATCTTCCAAAATATAAAAATCAAATCTCTCCGCCAAATTTAAAAGTTCCTCTTTTTTATTTTCTGAATAAGAATAACCTGTAGGATTCTGGAAACTCGACATTATATAAAGAAGTTTTGGAGGTTTCAGCTTTAGTTTAAGTTTTAAATCATCTATGTCTATCCCGTCTTCTTTTATAGGAATCTCTACTATTCTTGCGGATCTAGACCTAAAAGCTGATATAGCACCCGGATATGTTGGACTTTCTATATAAACCGTATCCTGATAGTCTAGGAGAGTCTTGGCGACTATCTCAATCCCCTGCTGTCCTCCTGATACTATATAGATATCTTCTACATCTACCTTTATACCAGAAGAGGTTAGTATTATTCTGTTAATAGCGTCTCTAAGAGGTCTATAACCTTCACTCTCTCCATAATCAAATGCATATCCTTTTTCTTCATCTAACACTTTGACTATAGCTGATTTAAATTCTTCCGTAGGGAACAAATCAGGTGATAGAGATGCGCTGGCAAAATTGTATCTTATATTCTGAGAAACTGACTCTGTCTCAGCTTCTAATTTTCTAGGAACTACATAAGTCCCACTTCCAACTCTAGTTCTTATGTAATTTTCTTCTTCTAACAGTTTATAAGCACTTACAACAGTTATAGGGTTTACCTTTAGAAATTTAGATAACTTTCTTATGGGAGGAAGCTTCTCCCCATTCTCTAGTATTCCTTCGTCTATTAGTCTTACTATCTCTTGATGGAGTTGCAGGTAAAGAGGCTTTTTGGATTCTTTATTTAAATGTATCGATACAAATTTTTCCATCGTTATCCTCCATCTTCTTCCTTTTCTAGACTTGACATAGTAAATCTAATATGCTATTCATATAGCAAAATATATTTATGTATTTCACAAATTGTTTCGATACATTATTATACTATAAATTTTGGAAAGGAGGAAGATGTATATGGAAGTATTAAAAGGGACAGATAAGGTAAAGAGAGGGCTTGCCCAAATGTTAAAGGGTGGTGTGATTATGGATGTAACAAATGCGGAACAGGCGGAAATAGCAGAAGAGGCAGGAGCTGTCGCAGTAATGGCTCTAGAAAGAGTTCCTGCCGATATAAGGGCTCAGGGTGGCGTAGCAAGGATGGTAGATCCAAAAAAGATAAAAGAAATTATTTCAGCGGTAAGTATCCCAGTTATGGCTAAGGCGAGAATTGGCCATTTTGTAGAAGCTCAGATTCTTGAAGCTTTAGGAGTTGATTTTATCGATGAAAGTGAAGTCCTAACCCCAGCAGATGAGAAATATCATATAAATAAATCTCTCTTTAAAGTACCATTCGTATGTGGAGCAAGAGATTTAGGTGAGGCTTTAAGAAGAATAGCAGAGGGCGCTGCTATGATAAGAACAAAAGGGGAAGCAGGAACTGGAAATGTAGTTGAAGCAGTAAGGCATATGAGACAGATAATGGATGAGATAAGAGTTCTTTCTTCTATTCCAGAAGAAGAGTTAGTAACAAAGTCAAAAGAGTTAGGTGCTCCATTAGAATTGGTAGTCGAGACTAGAAAGCTAGAAAGACTACCTGTAGTGAACTTTGCTGCCGGAGGTATCACTACACCTGCTGATGCCGCCTTAATGATGCATTTGGGGGCAGATGGGGTTTTTGTTGGATCTGGCATTTTTAAGTCGGAAAATCCTAGAAAGAGAGCAGAAGCCATAGTCCTCGCTGTAACTTATTATGATGATCCATATGTTTTAGCAGAAGTTTCAGAAGACCTAGGAGAACCGATGTTGGGAATTGACATTAGAAAACTAGAAGAAAGAGAACTATTACAGGTGAGGGGATGGTAAAAGATGAAAATAGGAATATTAGCTATTCAGGGTTCTATAGCAGAACACAAAGAGATGTTTGATAGGCTTGGAGTCGAAACTATCCTAGTAAAGAAGCCTAATGAGATTGATAAAATAGATGGGCTTATTCTTCCAGGAGGGGAAAGCACCACCTTTTTAAAGGTTTTAGAGAATAGAGGGTTATTTGAAAAGCTTCGAGAGAAAATCTTCCAGGGACTACCTATCCTTGCTACTTGTGCTGGAATTATAATCCTAGCTAAGGATATTGAAAATTACCCTGAACAGAAGACCTTAGGAGTTTTAGATATAACAGTTTCCCGTAATGCTTATGGAAGACAAAAAGAAAGTTTCATAACCTATATAGATATTCCTATCCTTGGTAATGATAATTTTGAAGCTATTTTTATCAGAGCTCCACAGATAAAAAGGGTTGGGGAAGAGATTAAGGTTCACGCCTATTTCGATGGTAATCCAGTATTTATTGAGAAAGATAATCTTTTAGGGCTGACTTTCCATCCCGAGCTAACAGAGGATGCAAGAATTCATAAGTATTTTATTACAAAATATATTAAAAAATTATATTAAAACATGGCTATTATTTCTCCCCAATCTTTCTAGAGGATGGCAGATATGGAACAGGAATAAACTCTACCGATGGACGTCTCTGAGAGGTTTGGGGATATAAGTCCATCAAATCATATACTTCTGGAGGAACTTGATCTGTAACTGGTAAGCCTAATTCCTTAGCCTCTTCATAAGTTATAGGATAGTCATGAGTCCACCTTCCTTCACTTAATATCTTTGCTAATTCCTTGGCTTTTTCTTCTGGCATTTTGTCTTTTATTAGGCTATAAACAGTATTGTATACCTGATTTATAGCCTTCCTCGCTATATCTCCTAGGATTAAAGTTTGATCATCACGATTAGGATTTGGTTCTTCAAGAGCCTTTAATATTGATGCTGCAGGATAAGATCCACCTTGAGGACTTCCCAATTGAGGATCTACTGGTCCTAAAACAGCATTAGGGTCCATAATAATTTCATCTGCGGATAAGGCTATAAGAGTTCCTCCAGACATAGCATAGTGAGGTATAAATACAGTTACTTTTCCTTTATGTCTCTTTAAAGCACAAGCTATCTGTTCAGATGCAAGCACGAGTCCTCCAGGGGTATGAAGTATTAAGTCTATAGGCATATCAGGAGGGGTCATTCTTATAGCTCTTAAGATATATTCAGAATCTTCTATGTCTATATATCGACTGATAGGAAATCCAAAGAAGTTCATTGTCTCTTGTCTGTGTATCATAGTAATTACTCTACTGTGGCGCTTTACCTCTAATGCTCTAATAGCTGCCTGTCTTCTGATTTCTAATAGCCTTTTCATAAGTAAAGGAATAAACACCTGAATCATGATGAGCATCCAGAGAAGATTGAGTATTAGTACCATATATCTTTCACCTCCAAAAGATTCTGTTTTATTAATTTTTTATTATAAAGAGATTATTATAAATGTCAAATATCTGTGCTATAATTTTATTATGTTACTTAAGATTTACTTGGAGGTGTCTAGATGCAATATCGTAGGCTTGGATGGACAGACCTGGAACTTTCAGTTATAGGGTTTGGTACTTGGGCACTAGGTGGCGGGGGCTGGAGATATAGCTGGGGACCTCAAGATGATGAGGACTCTATAAGAGCTATTTGGAGGGCTATAGATTTAGGAGTAAACTGGATTGACACCGCTGCTATTTATGGGTTAGGTCATTCAGAAGAGATCGTAGGAAAGGCGATAAAGGGTCTTTCTCAAAAACCTATTATTGCTACTAAATGCGGTAGGGTATATGATGAAGACGGTAATATATATGGAAATCTGACTAGGGAAAGTATAAGAAAAGAAGTAGAAGCCAGTCTAAGACGTTTACAAGTTAATGTCATTGATCTATATCAAATCCACTGGCCTGATCCAGAAGAATATATAGAAGAGGCATGGGCTACAATGGCAGATCTAGTAAAGGAAGGGAAGGTTAGATATATAGGTGTATCTAATTTTAACGTCAGTCAAATGGAAAGGATATCAAAGATACACCCTATAGCATCTTTACAACCCCCTTATAGCATGTTTAGAAGAGACATAGAAAAAGAAATTTTACCGTACTGTAAGAAAAATAATATAGGGGTTGTTGTCTATAGTCCGATGCAGAAGGGATTGTTGACAGGTAAGTATAATGCAGAGACAGTAGCACAATTACCTCCAGATGACCATAGACGTAACGATCCTATGTTTAAAGAGCCACAACTCAGTATAAATATTGAGTTTATTGAAAAGATAAAGGGATTGGCAGAAAAGTATGGAAGGACCTCAGCTCAACTTGCTATTGCTTGGGTATTAAGAAGACCCGAGATAACTAGCGCAATTGTTGGAATACGTCATCCTTCTCAGATAGAAGAAATTGTCCCTGCTAGCGACTGGAATCTTTCTGAGGAGGATATAAAGCTTATAGATGAGTGGCTTAAAGAAAGAGATGAAAAACTAAAAAGTTTAGGAGTGATGTAATTATGGAGCAAGAAATTGGTGAGTACATTTGGTTGATACCAGATGCGTATCTTCCTCCTTATGGAGACCCTGAACTGCCAAGCCATGAGTCTACTTGTATCTTAAATGTGAACAAAAAGAGTGCAAAAGTCAAATTTACTTTTTATTTTGAAGACCAAGAGCCAATAGAGTCAAACGAGATAGAAATACCAGCAGAAAGGACTTTGCATGTAAGATTAGACAAGGCTAAAGATCTTCTCGGAGTAGAACTAAGGACTAATGCCCCCTTTGCTATTAAAGTAGAAAGTGATACTAGAATTGTCGTTCAGCACTCAAGAATGGATACTAGACAGGCTAATCTGGCTTATATGACTAGTATGGGTTATCCTGTAAGGACTTAGCTCCTATACTCATACCAATAGATTAGTTTTTCGGTAAGTTAGGGCTATAAGATGAATGTTCGACCACTTATCCTTCATTTTGATGATATATACTTTTATCAAAAAATCCTAAGGTCTATTGGAAAGGAAGTGGACCTTAGAGGGATAAGTGGGGTAAGGTATCTTTGCTCTATGGAAAAATTATACGAGTTAGAAGATAAGATTCCAAATTATGGAAAATCTATAACTTTTATAGGAAGCGGAGATTTCCATTATGTAACATACATTCTTCTTCGAAGGATAAATGAGTATTTTAATTTACTCCTTATAGATAATCATCTGGATATAAGAGAGACTTTCGATGGCTTTATAAGCTGCGGTTCTTGGTTAAAAGATGCTCTTAATCTCAAGTATCTTGGGTATGTCTTTTATATAGGCTCAGATACTATAGAAGGTTCTGATAGAATTATTAGAATCGGTGAAAATCTAAAACAGTTACCCTTTCTAAAAAAGGTAGAAAGCCCGATATACATAAGTGTGGATAAAGATATAATAAACAATTCTTTCTTGGAGACAAATTGGGAACAAGGTTGTCTCAGCGTAGATAATCTATTGGAGATTCTTTCTTATATATCAGCCTTTAATATAATTGGTATCGATATATGTGGAGAACCAAGACCTAATCCATTTGATCCATCTATAAGGAGAAGTGAGGAAATTAATCTTAAGCTTATAAACTTATTTTATGAAAAGGAGGATAAAAGAATCTTAGCTTAGTCTTCAATTATTCCTCCCCCTATGACTGTATCCCCTTCATAAAATACAGAAGCCTGACCAGGAGTTACCGCTCTTTGTGGTTCTCTAAATCTAACAAGGACTCTATCTTCAGTTACAGGTATAATAGTACAATCTGTTTCATTACTCTTATACCTTATTTTGACCTTTGCCTCAATAGAACTTTCTAGTCTCTCTATAGCAATCCAATTTGTATCTGAAACAAAGAATTCATCTCGATAAAGATCTTTTTCTTCTCCTACTATAATGGCATTTCTATCCGGGTCTATATCTATAACATATAGAGGCTCTTTACTCTGGATACCCAGTCCTTTTCTCTGTCCAATAGTATAATTCCATATACCTTTATGTGTACCTAAGATCCTTCCATATTTATCAAGTATTGGACCAGAAGATGGTATAACATTTAAGAGCTCTCTATAATCTCCACCATAGAAGTCTTGACTTTCTTCTTTATCGTGAACAGTCAAACCAGCTTCTCTTGCAATCTCTCTCACCTGTTCCTTTCTATAATTCCCTAAAGGAAATAGAATCTTACTCAACTGGCTCTGAGTAAGTCCGAAAAGAAAATATGATTGATCTCTTCTTTCATCTATCCCTTTTCTTAAGATAAACCTAGCTCTCTCTTGGTTATACTCTACTCTAGCATAGTGCCCTGTAGCGAAGTAATCAAAATCTATCCCTATAGACTCTACCTTTTCTAATAGCGCTTTGAATTTCACCATTTGATTACATCTTACACATGGGTTTGGAGTTCTGCCTCTAAGATATTCGTTTCTAAAGTATTCGAGTACTATTCTTTTATATTCTTCTACTAGATCTATCTCTAAAAAGGGTATATCTAAGATTTCACACACTCTTCTGGCATCTTGAATATCTTCAAGCTCTTCTGGTCCATAACAACCATGTCTTTTACCTAGTCCTCTGGCAGATCCATCCCATATCTTCATACTTACTCCTATAACTTCATAACCTGCCTTCTTTAGTAAAAGGGCAGAAACAGAAGAGTCAACTCCACCACTTAGGCCAACTACTACCCTTATTCTAGATATATTTACTCACCTTGCCTTATCTTTAAAGATTTTTTATGGGCAGAAAAACCTTCTCTATCAGCTATCACACTAGCTAAGTCAAAATCCTCTGTAATCTTATTATACTGAGTTATATTTATCACTTTAATAAAATCTAAAACACTTAGTCCTGAGCTGAATCTAGCAGAACCCCCTGTCGGTAATATATGACTTGAACCTGATATATAATCTCCAATAGCTTCCGGAGTTTTATGGCCGATAAAGATTGTTCCTGCATTCTTAATCTTCTCTAGATAATCCCATGGATTCTCCACCTGTAGTTCTAGGTGTTCTGGAGCTATAAGATTGATTATATCGGTTCCTTCTTCTAAAGAATCTACTATAAATATTCCTCCCCAAGATTCCCAAGAATCCTTTGCCACTTCATAAGTGGACAACTCTTTTATCATTATATCTAGAACCTTTTCTACCTCATTAGCTAACCTTTCAGAGTCGGTAATAAGTATAGACATAGCTAGTGGATCGTGCTCTGCCTGCGATAAAAGGTCAATAGCCACAAACTCTGGTTCAGCAGTATCATCTGCTAACACTACTATCTCACTTGGTCCTGGAATCATCTCTATACCAACATCTCCAAATACATATTTTTTAGCTGAGACCACATATCTATTACCTGGTCCTACAATCTTATCTACCTTTGGAATAGACTCTGTCCCATAAGCTAAACCTGCTATAGCATGAGCACCACCAAGCTTATATACTTCATATAATTCCAATAGATTACATACTGCGAGCACCTCTGGCTTAGGCTTAGGAGTAGTGAGCACTATCCTTTCCACACCAGCGATTTGTGCTGGAATACCAGCCATTAATACAGTTGAAGGATAAGGAGCTTTGCCTCCAGGTACATAAATCCCTACACTTTCTAGAGGCACAATCATTTGTCCAGATAACTTACCTTCTTTAATGTAAAACCAATTCTGAAGCTTTGGCATCTTCAGGTAAAACTCTCTGATATTCTCTATGGCTCTATTTACAGCAGAGATAAACTTTTCACCTACTACTTCTAAGGAAGTTTCTATATCATTTCTTGAAACCTTAAAGTCTTCTGGTTTAGAAAAATGCGCATTATCAAATCTATTGGCATATTCTATTAAGGCATTATCTCCTCTCTTTTTCACATCCTCTATAATCTCTCTAACAGTAATACTAACCTCTGTTGCTTCTTTCCTCTTTCTTAGTAAACTTTCTAGTTCTTTTATATCTCTTAGAATTCTACTTTTCAATTTATCTCTCCTTCACTCCAAAATCCCTTTTGTTATCTTTATTTCTTCTGGAATCTTAATACAATAATTTCCAGTGAAACAAGCGGTGCAGAAACCGTCAGACCCGCCTTTACAAGCTCTTAAAAGTCCATCTACACTGAGGTATTTAAGGGTGTCGCTCCCTATATACTCTTCTACCTCTTCTATACTCTTATAAGCAGCTATCAGTTGTCCCCTCTCTGCAGTATCTATTCCATAGAAACAAGGATAAGTGATAGGAGGTGAGCTTACTCTCATATGAACTTCCCTTGCTCCAACCTCCTTAAGTAAACTTACTATCTGCCTAGAAGTTGTCCCTCTTACTATAGAGTCATCCACCAGTACTACCCTTTTACCCTCTATAACTTCTTTTAGAGGGTTGAGCTTTAATTTAACTCCTAGTTCCCTTAATCTCTGATCTGGCTGGATAAATGTTCTTCCTACATACCTATTTTTAATCAGTCCTTCACTAAAAGGTATCCCAGACTGTTGGGAATAACCTATAGCAGCTGGGATGCCTGAATCTGGAACAGGTATAACCAAATCAGCATCTGCCGGTGATTCTTGCGCTAGTATTCTACCCATCTCTTGCCTTATATCATGCACTAGTCTAGTTCCAAACTTACTATCAGGACGAGCAAAGTACACTAGTTCAAATATGCACAGATGAGGTTTAGATTCTGCAAAGTTTATGCTTTCAACCCCATTTTCATCTATCACTACTATTTCACCAGGTTTTACCTCTCTAATAAGTTTTGCTCCTATTATATCTAATCCACAGGACTCTGAAGATAACACGTAGCTTCCGTTGAATTTTCCAAGTACAAGTGGTCTTATACCATATGGATCTCTTATCCCTATAAGTTTATCTTTAGTAAGAAGGACTAACGTATAGGCTCCCTGAAATGACGGAAGCACGCTAATTAATGTTGATACTATGTCTCCATTATAGTGGAGGGAAATCTTCCTAGCTATCAGTTCTGTATCTGAGGTTCCATAGACCCTAACTCCTTCCTTTTCTAACTCTTTCTTTAGATCTATAGCATTCACTAAATTGCCATTATGCGCTACAGCTAATGGATATTCTCCTGTGATTAGTATTGGTTGAGCATTTATTTCTACACTTGAGCCAGTAGTAGAGTATCTTACATGTCCAATGGCTATATCACCTTTTAAAATGTTTAGTATCTTCTCACTGAATACCTGGCTTACTAACCCCATCTCTTTATAACACACAATGTCTTTTCTGTCAGATACCGCTATACCTGCACTTTCTTGACCCCTATGCTGTAGGGCAAAAAGGCCAAAATAAGTTAGTCTGGCAACATCTGTGTTTGGGCTATAGATACCAAAAACACCACAGTATTCTTTTATTTCATCCATCTTTCTATCCCATCTCTCCACTCTCTTTTGAGTGGTTCAATTTCTAAGTCTACTATCTTGTTATTGTTTATCTTTATAACAAAGTTATTTCCAGTGACCTTTCCTATCTTCTTTATAGGTATCTCTTTAAAGAAATCCTCAACCTTTTTTTCCCTATCCGGATCTACCGTTATTATGACTACTGGCTGGGCTTCTCCAAAGAGTAATTCTTCTGGCGATTTCTCTGTAGTCATGTCTATATCTACTCCAAGATTACCCCATATACTACACTCTGCTAGAGCTATAGCTAATCCTCCCCTAGAGACATCTTGTGCACTTTTTATAAGTCCACCCTTTATCGCTTTAAGTAACAAATCTTCTAATTTGACTTCCAATTCTAAATCAAATGAGGGTTTTCCTCTTACTTCTCCAAGAACCTCTTCCATAAAGAGGGAGCCTCCAAGATTCCCAGGATTACCAAGCACATATATTGTATCCCCTTCTTCTTTAAATTCAGGGGTACATATACTCTCTACACTTTCTATTTTTCCCACCATACCGACCACTGGGGTCGGATATACTGTATATTCCTCAGACTCATTATAAAAGCTTACATTACCACTTATAACAGGTATGTTTAATCTTTTAGCACAATCACTCATCCCTTTCACAGTCTCAACAAAATACCATGCTATTTCTGGGTCTTCCGGATTACCAAAGTTGAGACAATCTGTTATAGCTAACGGCTCTGCTCCTATACAGATGAGATTTCTTGCAGACTCAGCTACTGCCAACATACCTCCTATATAAGGATCTAGATAACAGTATCTACCTTCACCATCGGTAGTAACTCCTAGAAGATACGGTTTACCTTTTACTCTTAGAATGGAAGCTCCAGTACCAATGCTTACAGTATTGGTCTCTACCATATGATCATACTGCTCATATACCCAATTACTTGCGCTACAATTAGGCGAACCTAATAATCTCAGGATTACCTCTCCATAATTCTGTATCTTAAGCATTTCCTTGATTACTTGAAGCTCCTTTAGGTTTTTAGGCTCCTTCGTCACTAGGTCATAAGCAGGAACTTTTTCTGTAAGTAGGTCTATAGGTAGTTCTCCTACAACTACTCCATTCTCCTTTATCCTTATCACATTTTCTTCTATTACCTTGCCTATTATGGCAAAGTTGAGTCCCCATTTTTCAAAGATAGGTCGTATCTCATCCTCTCTCCCTTTCTCAACACAGAGGAGCATCCTTTCCTGAGATTCAGAGAGCATAATCTCTTCTGGTGTCATACCCTTTTCTCTCTGGGGAACTTTGGTTACCTCTATCTCTACCCCTACTCCTCCTCTACCTGCCATCTCTGCAGAAGAGCTAGTTATTCCTGCAGCTCCCATATCTTGAATCCCTATTATTGCATCGCTCTTTTCTAAGGCTTCTAATACAGCTTCTATCAGAAGTTTTTCCATAAATGGATCTCCTGCTTGAACTGCAGGTCTTCTCTCTATAGAATCACTTGTAAGCTCTAATGAAGCAAATGTTGCTCCATGAATTCCGTCTCTTCCTGTAGAAGCTCCAACTAACACAAGACTATTTCCTGCGCCTACTGCTCTACCACTCTTAGGTTTACCTTTTAATAGTCCTATACACATTACATTTACTAAGGGATTTTCAGTATATGGTTTTTCGAAGGCTAACTCTCCGCCAATAGTTGGAACTCCAATACAATTCCCATAACCTGCTATACCACTTACTACTCCTGCAAAAAGATATCTAGTCCTAGAGTTATTCAATAAACCAAATCTTAGAGAATCCAAAAGTGCTATAGGTCTAGCACCCATGGCCAAAATATCTCTTACTATTCCCCCCACCCCTGTAGCTGCCCCTTGATAAGGTTCTATAGCTGAGGGATGATTGTGGCTTTCCATCTTCATAGCCAGGGCTAATTCCTCATCTAATTTTATAACTCCTGCATTTTCTCCTGGCCCTTGTAGAACGTGCGGTCCGGTGGTAGGAAAGATCTTTAACGTCTTTTTGGAATGCTTATACCCACAGTGTTCAGACCACATAACTGCTATCATTCCAAGTTCTAAGTCGTTAGGCTCTCTTCCTAATATAGATTTTGCCAACTCATATTCTTCTACAGTCATTGATATTCTTTGTAATTCTTCCCTTGTCCTCATAGTGACCTCACTATAGACTTAAATATCCTTAATCCATCTTCTGAACCTAATATTTTTTCGCTACATCTCTCGGGATGAGGCATTAATCCAAAGACATTCCCCTTTTCATTTACTATACCTGCTATATTGGCTAAAGACCCATTAGGGTTTTCTCCGTAATATTTGAGAACTATTTGCTTTTCTACCTTAGATAGGTCGTCAATATAATAATTCCCTTCATTGTGGGCTATAGGCATCCTAACTATCTCTCCTTTTTTAAATTCAGAGGTAAAAGGGGTATCGTTGCGCTCAATAATAAGATTTACATATTTACATATAAATCTAAGACCCTTATTTCTTCCCAACGCCCCTGGAAGCAATTCAGCTTCTGTAAGTATCTGAAAGCCATTACATATACCTATTACTAAACCGCCTCGATCAGCAAACTCTTTTACACTAGACATAATAGGTGAAAATCTAGCTATTGCTCCTGATCTTAAATAATCTCCATAAGAGAATCCCCCTGGAAGCACTACACAATCTATCCCTTTTAGATTATTCTCCTTGTGCCAGATAAATCTTACAGGTTGATTTAATATATCTTCTATTACATAATAACAATCCCTATCACAGTTAGTACCAGGAAAAACAACTATACCAAAGTTCATTCTACCCACTCCCATTCATAATTTTCCATAACTGGATTAGCAAGTAACTCTTTACACATCTTTTCTATCCTCTCAGGCTCGTCAATCTTTCTATCAAGTTTCAATTCTAAGAGTTTACCAACCCTAACTTCTAGGACCTCACTATACCCTAAAGATTTTAATGCATTCAATATCACAGAACCTTGTGCATCTAAGATACTTGGCTTTAGTCTTATTAATATCCTAGCACTTGATTCTATCGGAGTGTTCATGACTCTTTCTTTCACTTCTCTATAGGCTTCTTCAACATCTCCTAAATCTTTTCTAAATCTGTCTTTGTCCCAAGACATTGTAGTCCCTAATTCCCACAATCTACAAGTATCAGGCGAGATCTCATCAGCTAAATATATGTCACCTTTTGAGTCTTTACCAAACTCGAATTTCATATCTATTAGGTCCAAGTTACACTTTTTAAAAAATTCTATAAGTATCTTATTGGTCTCTAAAGACATCTCTTTTATAGTTGAAAGTTCCTCCTCTTTTGCAAGTCCTAGGGCTAATATATGGTCCTCATTTATCATTGGGTCATGAAGTTCGTCACTCTTATAACAAAATTCTAATACTGGTTTTTCTAAAACCTTTCCCTCTTCTAAACCGAGCCTCTTAGCCATACTACCTGCCACTTTATTTCTTATGATCACTTCTATCGGAAAGATTTTTACACTTTTTACAAGCATATTTCTTTCATCGAGTCTTTTGATGTAGTGATTTCTTATACCTTTTATAGTAAGAAGTTCGAATATCTTGCTAGATATGAGACAATTAGCTTCTCCTTTACCAGAAATTTCTGCCTTTTTTAACCCATCAAAGGCAGTAGCTGTATCTTTAAACTCTATAATAAACTTGTCCTCTTCAATAGTAGCATATACCCTCTTAGCCTTACCCTCATAGATAAGTTTAACTTTCTCTATCATCTTCTAATTCCCTCCTTCGGCTTTTATCTACCCAAAAAGGATATTTTACTAGGAAATACTTATCAATTCAACTGCGAATGTTTAGGATAGATACAACAGTCAATTATACGAGAAAATAAAAACCCACAGGGAATCCCCTGTGGGCAGGATAGAAGAGTTACTTTACTTCAAAGATTCCTTTTAATCTTATATCCTCGGAAGAACTTCCAACTAGGACCTCGAATATTCCAGGTTCTACTACTAATTTCATATCTGCATTTAAGAATTCTAGGTCTTCTTTAGATAGAGTAAACGAGATAGTCTTCTTTTCTCCTATATCAAGAGTTACTCTCTTAAATCTCTTCAATTCTTTTACTGGTCTAGCAATACTTGCAAACTCATCATGTAGATAGAGTTGAACCACCTCATCCCCCTTATACCTTCCAATGTTTTCTACATCTAACGAGATGGTGACTTCCCCTTCTTGAGATATAACTTCTGGTGTTATTCTGAGATTACTATATCTGAATTGAGTATAACTTAATCCATATCCGAATGGAAATAGTGCTTGAGGTCCTCTAAGGTCTACATAATCATCAACCCTTCCAGAAGGTTTATAGTTATAGTATAGAGGTAGTTGTCCTGTAAACTTAGGAAATGTAAGAGGTAGTTTACCCCCTGGGTTATAGTCTCCAAAGAGGATATCTGCTATTGCCGTTCCTCCCTCCTCGCCAGGATACCATGCCTCAAGTATTGCCTTTACCCCATTAATCCAATTCATCATAGTAATAGCGCTACCATTTATAAGGACTACTATTACTGGAGTGCCTGTATTACATATCTCTTTAATTAGGTCCTCTTGGACTCCTGGAAGGTCAAGATTACATCTATCTCTCTGTTCTCCTTCTGTTTCAGGTACTGAATTCCCCATAAATAGTATGGCAACATCACTCTTCTTAGCTATCTCTATAGCTTCGTTAAATCCTTTCTTAGATGTATTGTTTAATCCACAACCTTCAGCAAAGTATACTTTAGTTTCTTTTCCAACCTTGTTTTGTATACCCTCTAGAGGTGTTACAACTTTTATACCAAACCCACTATATCCACCTAATCTGGGAACATTGGCATTTGGTCCAATTACTGCTATAGACTTTATCTCTTTACTTAATGGAAGTATTCCCTCATTCTTGAGTAGCACTATGGATTCTTTAGCAGCCTTCAGAGCCAACTCCCTATGTTCTTTACAATCGCATATCTTTTCGGCATAATCTGGATCAGCAAATGGATTATCGAATAACCCTAACCAGAATTTTACTCTTAAGACCCTTCTAACCGCTTCATTTACCACATCTTCAGAAAG
This sequence comes from bacterium, assembly GCA_049970495.1. Classification (GTDB taxonomy): domain Bacteria; phylum DUMJ01; class DUMJ01; order DUMJ01; family DUMJ01; genus DUMJ01. The sequence continues at coordinate 4,963 of JBMFMV010000029.1, read as the reverse complement.
TTTACCATCTTTGACAAGCCCAACTATCTCTTCAAAGCAGTCACTTTCTGGTAATTCCATATCTAGCCCAGCTTCTAAAGCCAATTTTGCTGCTTCTGCTTTAGACCTTGCAACTTTATGTTTTGTCATTAGATGAATTACTGATCCATAATCAGATACAACATAACCTTTAAATCCCCATTCCTTTCTTAGAAGATCTGTCAGGAGCCACTTATTAGAAGAGCAGGGGATACCATCTAAAGAGTTATAGGCAGCCATAATTGAAAGTGCATTCGCCTTTTCTATGCTTGCCTTAAATGCAGGGAAGTAAATCTCTCTTAATAATCTTTCAGAAAAGTGAACCGCATTACTATCCCTTCCACCATCCCCAACGAAGTTTGCTGCATAATGTTTAGGGGTAGTAACGACCTTTTGCTCTTGAAGTCCTTTAATGAATGAAACTGCCATAAGTGATGCAAGATATGGATCTTCACCATAAGTCTCTTCTGTCCTTCCACATCTCGGATCTCTTGCTATATTAATTGTTGGCGAGAGCGCCTGATGTATCCCCCTTGCCCTAGTCTCTTTACCTATTGCTGTAGCGACTTCATACATAAGTTCAGGATTCCAAGTACTAGCCATAGCAATAGATTGAGGAAAACTTGTGGACCCTTTTGCCATACATCCATGTAGACATTCATCATGAATAAGTACAGGGATCTTTAATCTACTGTTATCTAAAATATATCTTTGTATCTCATTGGCAAATTCTACCCCTTCTCTAGGTGAGAATGGCCTTAGAGCACAACTTAATTCTCCTATTGGATATTTTTCTCCGTCTCCTTCTAAGATAAACTCTTTCCATCTCTTCTTCCATAGATTCCTAGATATCGCCTCTACTAGATCTCTATCTCTAAAGAGCTCACGAAATACAACATCAAATTTTCTTAACTGCTCTGGTTCTAGGTCTTCGAAGACATCGGCTAATGTCTTCCAAATATGTAAGATTTTTGCTTTGAGCTGACCTACTTTCTCCTCTAGGGTCATCCTAGAGAGTAGGTCCTCTACTCTCTCTTCAATTGACAATCCTGGATTTAAATATCTTTCTTCCATAATAGAACCCTCCTGAGAATTTATTTTTTTCATCATTTCATTGCCTCTTCTAATATATTTACAAGATACGTCCTCTTTACGCAATGAGAAAACTCGAATGCAGAATGATGCATCTTTTCTATCTCTTCTACCGTCATATCGGCAAACTGAAGTGCATATAGAGGTGCAATGAAGTTACTTATAGCTCCACAGACTATTCGATCTCCTAACATTCTTGCAAGTGTAGTATAATCCAAGCTATAATCCTTTAACTCTTCGGCCACAGTTTGTGCTACAATTTCTACCATTCTTGCGGTCTCGATAGAAAGAAGTCCATGACCCCTTGATGTCCAAGAATCAAGTCCTAATTTTTCCTTAAGTCTAAGGATAGGCTTAATCCTCTTCATATATTCACAGTCCTCTTTAGGCACAACTAACCCTTGTACCCCTACATCTTTATAGGTCCATATAGTCCAATGTTGCTCATATTTATTAAACACCTCTAATTGATCTTTCAGTGCCATAAGTCTAGCCTTATCGGCATTCGTAGGAGAACCAATTGGTCCATCAAATAGGGCACCAAATTCTCCTACCCAAGATGGTCTTTTATGTTCTAGGATCCATTTGTTTCTCTCAAGAAATATCTCTTCCATCCAATGCTTATCTACATATATATTACCAACATAGCCAGGATACTTCCTTGCCTTATGAGTCGCTATCGTATAATTATGAGAGCTGTATACAAGATTATCATCGAATGGTTCATCTAAACCTTCAAAGATTTGAGAATATCTATTTCCTTCAATAAAGATTATATGCTTTTTGTCTATGGTCCTTATAGCAGTTACCCATTCTTTGTAGAGTTTATTTAGTATTTCCATATTTAGTGCATCTGGTTCATTAAGCAGATTATAACCAGCAACATAAGGTTCATCCCTGTAGTGTTCTGCTATATATACCCATAAATTTTTAACCCTTTCTTGATAGTGCCTATTATCCCAAAGAAGAGTTATCCCATAGGGATTATCTGAGTGCCAACCACGATTCTGCCACCCTGGAGCTGCATGGAGATCAAGTATTACGTAAATATTATATTTCTTAGCCCATTCTATAGCTCTATCTAAGTAATAGAAGCCCTTAGGATCAAATCGACTAGGGTTCATATCATCTTCAAAATGTCTGTAATTAAAAGGGATTCTTACTACAGTTGCACCTATTTCAGACAAGAATCTAAAGTCACCTTCTGTTATGAACGAATCCAAAAGACTTTTAAAGAATACTTGGTATTTTTCTTCCCCAAGCTCATCTTTTATAGCCTGTCTAAGATTACTCTCTGCTCCTGGGTAACCAGTGATAAAGTTCTCCATATTTAGCCATCCACCAAAACATACCCCACGCAAGAAGACTTTTCTACCGGTCTCGTCTACTATATACGGTCCTTTGACCTGAAGGAAACCCGTAAAAAAATCATCTCCTTCCAAAATGTTTTTAAAAATACCAACAGTTTTCGTTGAAAAGGCTTAAAGCATACCTATAAGTTTCTAAAGTAACAGTGGGTGGAATAGAATGATCAGAATGAAAAAAGTAAGGAATCTTCATTCTTGAAAGAACCTTTAATTTAGGAAGAACCTCTTCTTTAATCTTTAAAGGGTCGTTAGTATTTAGCACTACTACATTAATATTACCCATATAGGCTAATTTATTCCCATAAGTTTTAGCAAATTCAACCACATTACATCCGGCTTTAGCTTCCATTGGCTGTAAACAATCATAGCCTGCATCTATAATAAGAGGGACAGCCTTTCTTATATCTCCGCACGAATGCAATATTACAGGAAGCCCATAGGACTTTAAAAAACTGACAAATTCTTTCTCATAAGGCATTATTAATTCTGATAAAACTTTAGGAGAACAAAATAGCCCGTTACTGTATCCGAAATCTTCATAGACTAAAAAGCCATCGGGAAGCCCAACTTTGCGAAACAACATATCATAATGATTTCTATAAAAGTCTAAATAGACCTGAGCGAAGTCTCTAATCCAATCTGGATCTAGAAGAAGAGCTGGTAAGAAATTCTGGTCGCCAATAGTTGCCCTCATTAGTTCAAATATAAAAAGGTCTCCAAATATAGTAAACTTTTCCCTTTCTCTAGCGATCTTAAGATTAAGTCTCATATTTTCTAAATCTCCAAGTCTTTCTTTTCTAATTTCTAATAAGGGTTCTCTATAAGTCTTCCATTTCTCCCTCTCAGTAATTTCAAAACCAATATGCTCTGGAGTCCCAGATTTATTTTTCCAAAACTTGAGTGTAGCTCCTCTTCCATCCTTTATTATTCTCCACTCTTCAGTTTCTTTTATCACTTCCCTTACTCCAATAAACGGTTCAGAATTTATCCAACCGCCACAGTAAACTATATCATAATCAAAATAATATGAAGGATTTCCTCCTTTTGGATATCCCTGTGGTGGCCAGAATTGTTCTAATGTTTCAGGCCAAAAATGTTCGAAAATCCCCATTCTGTCCGGAATTTCCTTATTTAAAAGCATCTTAGTTCTTTCATACGAAGTCATTCCTTACACATCTCCCTTCTATAATGTCTTCTATCCTTTAAGAGCCCCAATGGTAATACCTCTTATAAATGCTTTCTGTCCTACTAGGACAAGAAGTATAAGGATTGGGATAGTAGAAAGAAAAGACCCTGCCATAAGCATCCCGTACTCTATTTTATAAAGATTCATCAAAGTGGTCAATCCGACAGGTAATGTCATCTTTGTATCAGAACTTAGTACTATTAATGGCCACATAAAATTATTCCATGAGCCAGTAAAAGTTAATATGGCTAATATACCAATACTTGCTGTGCTCATAGGTAGTACTATTTTACTATATATAGCAAACTCAGAAGCTCCATCTATCCTAGCTGAATCTAATATTTCATCTGGAATACTCATCATCGAAGAACGCATAAAGAATATTCCAAATGCACTCACTGCACCTGGAACTATTATTGCCCAATAAGTATCTATCCATTTGAACCAATTCATCATTAAAAATAAAGGTACTAGTCCTACTTGGGATGGAATCATCATAGTTACTAAGAGAAAGATAAAAAGGAAGTCCTTTAGCTTGAAGTTGTATTTAGCAAAGCCAAATCCACCTAGAGAAGCCAGAAATATATTTAAAACAGTCTGTATAGAAGCTATAAAGGTACTGTTAAAATATTGTCTTGCAAAAGGGATCTCTCTAAACAATCTGTGATAGTTTTCTAAATAAAATCTCTTCGGAATAAAGCTTATAGGAAGCGTATATATTTCAGCATTAGTCTTAAAGGAACAAACTATCATATAGAAAAAGGGAAGAAATGTAATTAGAACACCGATAGCTAGAGATAAAAAGATAACCAGTTTATTTAAATTCTTCATTTTGCCCTCCTTCAGTCGATCTCTCCCATCCTAAAGAATTTTAACTGGAGTAATGTTAAGATAAAGATTATAATCATAAGGATAAAGCCTATAGCAGATGCGTATCCCATTCTTAGGAAGCGAAATCCGTTTATATAGAGATAAGCAGTCATCATTAACATCCCATCTCCAGCTCCAGCTCCTCCACTTCCTTGTCCTGCTAATATAAATGGCTCTGCAAAAAGATTATACGAACCAATTATCGCCTGAACTACAACAAAAAGAGTTACTGGCCTTAAAAGTGGAAAAGTTACATACCAGAATGATTGCCATTTATTAGCTCCATCTATCCTAGCTGCATCCTGTAGCTCCTCCGAGATTGATTGCAAACCAGAAAGGAAATACAAAGCATTTATTCCAGCATATCTCCATATTCCTAATATTATTAATGTGGGAATACCAAATCTTGGTTCTTGAAGCCATCTATACG
>JBMFMV010000028.1:0-21767 GCA_049970495.1 bacterium | reverse complement strand
AGAGATGAGAGCAATCTGAATCCCTTCAAAACTATTAGGAGTAGCTTCCTCTACTACTATATCTTGCCCTTTAAACTGAACGATAGTACCTTGAGATCTACTTGTAGCCAAAAGTCTGAGTGACTTAACGGGAAAGTTTCTAGCCTCAAGTATAGAAACCATCTCTCTACCCACTAGCCCGGTGGCTCCTACTACCGCCACACTATACATTCTTTCACCTCCAATGAAGCACCCTCATTATCTATTTCTAAGTCAAAAATTCTGGATTCAATGCTATTCTTAAAAAGAATTCTTCTTATATCCTCCTTTAATCTTTTTATATCATCTCTTTTACTAAGAATAACCATAGATGGTCCAGATCCACTTATCATAACACCCAAAGCACCGCTAGATATAATCTCCTTTTTTATCTTACTATAGTTTGGTATATACTTTGCCCTATAAGGTTCGTGAAGCTCATCTTCAAGAATTAATGGCAAATCTCTTATATCTTTAGTCAGTATGGAAGTTATAAAGATTCCCATCTTGGCTAATCCTCTAATTGTAACATCTAGAGGGACACAATCGGGTAATAACCTTCTAGACATCTCTGTCTCTACATTAAAATAGGGCACCGCTATTATTACTGCTATCTCTTCAGGAAAAGGTATCTTTTTAGTTATAAGTCTTCCATTAGATATTAGAGAGATAGTACAACCTCCCAACATAGCAGGGGTTACATTATCGGGATGCCCTTCTAATTCTACCGCATAACTTAGCAATTCTTCCCTAGTAAGATTTTTACCGGTGAGTATATTAGCTGTTATTAAACCTGCCACTATAGCAGAAGCACTACTACCTAATCCTCTGCATATAGGGATATTACTGAATATTTTTATATCTAAACATGGAGGAGCCATTTTATATAACCTGTAAAAATATTCTATAGCTTTGATAAAATTATTATTTTCTCGTCTAGTAAGCTCTCTTTCCCCTTCCCCTCTCACCTCTATGGCGTATGATTCTGAAGTTTTCACTTCAAATACATTGTACAATTTTAAAGCCAGGCCTAACGTATCAAATCCGACGCCAAGATTTGCAGTAGTGGCAGGGACTTTAGACACTAGAATCATAAGTACTTAGCCAACTCCTCTATACTAGGGGATATAATTATTGGCGGAGAAGCAGATTTCACAGCGGTATCAGGGTCTTTTAATCCATGACCCGTAAGGACACAAGTAATTATACTGCCCCTTTCTATCTTTCCTTCTCTTACGTATTTAAGTAATCCTGCTATAGAAGCAGCAGAAGCAGGTTCGACAAATATCCCTTCCATACTAGCAACAAATTTATAAGCATCCAAAATCTCTTCATCAGAAACCATATCTATAATACCCCCAGACTCTTTAGCTGCTGCTACAGCAGATTTCCAACTAGCAGGATTTCCTATCCTTATAGCAGTAGCTATTGTTTTAGGATTCTCTATCGGATAGCCTCTCACTATAGGGGCGGCTCCTTCAGCCTGAAAACCCATAATCTTTGGTAGTTTCTGTATCTTACCATTCTCCTTATACTCCTTAAACCCCCTCCAGTAAGCAGTAATATTCCCGGCATTTCCTACTGGAATAAATAGATAATCTGGAGCTTCACCCAATACATCACAGATTTCAAAAGAGGCTGTCTTCTGCCCCTCAATCCTATACGGATTTATAGAGTTGACAATAGTGACTGGAAACTTCTTTCCTGCCTCTCTAACAAGACTCAAGGCAATATCAAAATTCCCTTCGACAGCTATTACCTGTGCTCCATATGTCAAAGCTTGAGCAAGTTTACCCAAAGCTATTGCTCCTTCTGGAATAAGAACTATTGATTTCAAGCCGGCAACTGCAGAATAGGCAGAAGCGGAAGCACTTGTATTCCCAGTAGAGGCGCATATCACAGCCTTAGCACCTTCTTCTACTGCTTTGGCTATAGCTACAACCATCCCTCTATCTTTGAAAGAACCAGTTGGATTCATCCCTTCATACTTTAAATATACCTCTACTCCTAATTCGCTAGATATATGCCTAGCGTAGATAAGAGGAGTATTCCCTTCGTAGAGAGTAATCTGGGGAGTCTTATCTGTTAATGGGAGATAATCCTTGTACCCTCTTAGTACCCCTTGCCATCTCATTCCTCAACAACCCCCTCTATCCTTAGAGTCGACTCAACCTTATTCACCACATCTAACCTCTCCATCTGTGCTATGGCCTGTCTAAAAGGTCCTTCTTGAGCAGTATGAGTGATAATGACTAGCTCCGCCTGTCCCCTTGTATCTGGAACCTCCTTCTGGACTACACTAGCTATACTTATTCCTAAATCTCCAAAAACCTTTGCTATCCCAGCAAGTACACCTGCTCTATCTGGAACATTTAGTCGTATATAATATCTAGTCTCAAGCTTTTCTATTGGTCTTATAGGTAACTTCACTAAATCTGGGACTTCAAACTGCCCATCAGATCCATCTCTGAGGGACCTAACTAGATCGCATAAGTCAGATACTACTGCACTTGCGGTTGGTAAACTCCCCGCGCCTCTACCGTACAACATCATGGGACCGACTGCATCTCCCACTAGATATATACCATTATATACGCCTCTTACCGCAGCAAGCATAGATGTCTTTGGAATCATTGTAGGGTGAACTCTGAGCTCTAAGCCATCGGTATGTTTCCTAGCTATAGCTAGTGACTTTATCTCATAACCAAGTTCATGAGCATATTGGATATCTCTACTAGTGATAGTATCTATCCCCTCTACATAGATATCTTCAGGGGTAACAAAGGCATTAAATGCTATAGAGGAAAGTATAGTTATCTTATAGGCGGCATCAATTCCTTTTACATCATTAGCGGGATTTGGTTCTGCGTATCCTAATCTCTGTGCCATAGCTAAAGCAGTTTCAAAATCCTCTCCAACTTCTGACATCCTAGTCAGGATATAATTACTAGTTCCGTTAAGGATAGCTCTAATCTCCTGAATACTATTAGCTACTAAATCTTCCCTTAAGACTCTTATGATTGGTATCCCAGCCCCAACACTTGCTTCAAAGTATATCTTTACCCCCTTCTCTTTAGCCATTCGAAAGAGGTCAAGCCCATAAGATGCTATGACATCCTTATTGGCAGTTATTACATGTTTTCCCGAGTTTATTGCTTTACTAATAATTCTGAACCCTTCTTCTTTACCACCTGCAACTTCTATAATTACATCTATATCTGGAGAATTAATGATACTATCCACATCCTGTGTAAGCAAGGTAGATGGAACTCTAACTTGCCTCTCCTTTTTGATATCCCTTACCCCTATTTTCTTTATCTCTAGGACATTCCAAGGGAATACCTTAAACTCTTCTCTCTTTTTCTCTAATACTCTCCAAACTCCGCTTCCTACATTACCAAGGCCTATCATCCCTATATTTATACTCTTCATCTTTGCAACCTCACTAAATCTATATATTTCTCCCTTTCTACCCAGACCTCATCTTTTCCCCCATTTACCCCTATAACTATAGGTCTAGGACACATATTATAATTACTAGACATAGAATAATTATAAGCACCTGTAGCAGAAATAACTAGTATATCCCCATACTCTATTTTAGGGAGAAATGCTTCATTTATCAAAATATCTCCAGATTCACAAAATCTTCCCGCTATAGTAACAGTCTCTACTGAGACTTTATTCATCTTATTAGCCAAAAATGCGGTATATTCAGCCTGATAAAGCATTGGTCTTGGGTTATCAGCCATACCGCCATCTACACTTACATATTTACGGACCCCAGGTATCTCTTTTATACTTCCAACAGTATAGATAGTAACACCAGCATTACCAACTATATACCTTCCAGGTTCAAGTATAAGGGTAGGCAGTTCTATTCCTTCTCTAGTACAGGTCTCCCCTATAGGATTAGCAATTGCTACTGCCATTTCTTTAGGAGTAGGTGGGTCATCATTAGGCTTGTAAGCTATCCCTAATCCCCCGCCCATATCTAACTTCTGTATCTTAAGTTCCCATTTCTTTGTAAATATAACTACTTGTTCAGCCATTATCTCAGAAGCCATTCCAAAAAATCTAGTATCAAATATCTGAGAACCTATATGGCAGTGTAGTCCTACAAAGTTTAAAAAAGCGTCTGTTTTGACAAGCTCTATAGCCTCTTCTAGGTCGCTACTACCTAGCTGAAAACCAAACTTAGAATCTATCTTTCCAGTACTAATGTAACTATGAGTATGAGGGTCTACCCCTGGGGTAAGTCTAAAGAGAATATTTACAGGTCTTCTCTTTACTAGAGAAGCCAGGAGTTTTAACTCGCTAAGATTATCCACTACAATATTTCCTACCCCTATATCTAATGCAAATCTTAGTTCTTCTAAAGTCTTATTATTCCCATGGAAATATACATCCTCCATAGGAAAACCTGATTCTTTAGCTACATATATCTCTCCACCAGAAACCACATCTAGACCTAGTCCCTCTTCTGCTACAATCTTTGCCATTTTCTTTATTAAGAAAGCTTTTCCCGCATATAACACTTTAGAGTTAGGGTAAGTATCCCTTAAGCTAGAGACAAACTCCCTCATCCTATTTCTAAGAGTTACCTCGTCATAGAGATATATAGGAGTCCCATATTTTTTAGCTAGATTTACTATATCTACCCCACTTATCTCTAAATGCCCTAAGCTATTTATTTGAGCTGTATCTGGTAATAATCTATTCCTTGGAATCTCCATAATTAATAAACAGGATATCCAGAGTTTTGTGTAAGCTCTTTATAAGCCATCATAATCTCTTTAGTAATCTTACCCGGACGGCCATCACCTATAATTCTACCGTCTACCTTTACTAAAGGTATAACCTCTGCTGCTGTTCCTGTAAGGAAGGATTCAACTGCATTGTATAAATCATGTCTAGTAAAAGGTTCCTCTTTCACAGCGATCCCTTTAGCTTTAGCAATCTCTATTACCGTGTCTCTAGTTATACCTCTTAATGCACCGAGATACGTCGGAGGTGTAACTAGATTACCATCCTTAGTGTATATAAAGATATTATCTACAGCTGCTTCTACCACATAGCCCTGAGGGTTTAAGAATATAGCTTCATCAGCTCCAGCTAGATAGGCCTCATATTTTGCCATTGCACTGTTAAGATAGTTTAGGGACTTTATCTGTGGATTACATGCATTAGGGTTGTTTCTCACAGTAGAGGCGCAAACTGCAGAGATACCTTCTTCATACATCTTAGAAGAGTATAGGGTAATCTTATCTACTATAATAATTACCGTAGGTGACATAGCATCCCAAGGATTTATGCCTAAGCCTTTAACCCCTCTAGTAACAATCGGACGAATATATGCATCTCTCAGATTATTTCTTCTTATAGTTTCTGCTAAAGTCTCTTTAAACTCCTCTTTTGACATAGGGATATTAATCAAGATACTATGACTAGATTCGTAAAGTCTATCTATATGCTCATCAAGCTTAAAAACCCTCCCATTATAAGCCCTTATACCTTCAAATACCCCATCACCATAGAGGAGACCTCTGTCATATACAGATACCTTAGCAGACTCTGTAGGGACAAACTCTCCATTCAAATATACTATACCCATTACAATAAGCCTCCTATAAATTTTAGGTTTCCACTAATTATACATAATAAGGAATCTTCAGGCAAGGGAATTTATAATATTATATCAGAGGACGTCTTCACCTTTTTACCCCATCTGGACAAAAACCAATCAAGGGACTCAGTATGGACAGGGACAATGATGTCAGGGTTGATTACGTCTATAAGTTCTTCCAGTCCTTTAGGAGATATATGACCCGATGCATGATATATCCTATCAAAGACTATTTTATCATCTTCCTTTCTTAACCCTTTAGGTTCTATATTAAAATAACTCAACCATTTTAATAACCTGATAAAATCAATATTCTGCTCCTCTGTATAAGCCTCACTATTAGAATGAATATATATTGCTCCATCTAAGATATCATATGAAAAATCTAAAAGATTTGGAAGTTCATAGTAACCAATATTCAGTATAAAGGAACCTGGAGAATTTTCTATTTCCACCGGCTTTATAAGGATATCCTCAATAGGAGGGTCATTGAATAATTCTCCTTTTAAGCACTTAGCTTCCCATCCACTCCAAGATCCTTTCCCTTGATGGTAGACTCTAATATGCCCCAAATAGCGTCTAAAATCCCAATCAGTATTTATCTTTGCAAGAGTATTTAAGAGTACATAATCCTTTGGAAGAACAACGAGCTGTCTGTCAGTCATTTCTGCTACCTTAAGAAAGGTATGGAATCTTTCTAAATGCCTAAAGGGAAAATCGGCAATTACAAGTTTACCATTATTCTTCTTGACTTCCTCGTACACATTACTGTAAAGCATCGTCTCTGTTATTACACTATGGGGTTCCTTTGTCCTAGTTCCTTCTACTATAAGTACATCTACCTTACCCTTTATGTAATCGACCATCCTTCTAGTTGAACTTGCTAATGCTAATCTATTCTCTCCAATATCTAATAGAAGCTCTTCCTCTTCAGGAAGGGGGCTATCTCTAAGATCTCCAGTATAGAGGAATTTTATTCCCCCAAGCTTAAAGTATAGAGAAGCGGCACCAATAACAGAATGGTAAACAGGAAGGACTTCTGCCTCTACAAACCTTGCACAGAAGGAATTTTCAATATCCTCTTCATCGAAATATTTCTCTACTTCCTTCAAAGATAAAGGAAGACAAGATATTCCACTATTCCCAGAATAGATAAGTTTTCTCTTGATAGGATCTTTATTACTTTTTGATCTTACCAGTACATCTTCCCGTATAGGATAAACTCCATAATCCCTCTTATCTACTATTAACCTACTCTTTTCCTCAGAGTTAAGCTCATTTAAAGCTACTATCAGCGCCAACGTCTCAGTAGTAGAAAGTATTGGTATCTTTTCGTTCAAAAGGCCAATAAATCCCATATGGTCCATATGCGCATGGGATAAGAATACAAAGATTACATCTTTAGATAATCTAGGTAATTCTAAATTAGCAGTAAGATCTGATCTGTATATATCAATCCTTGGAAGGAGTTTCAATTTTAATAAGTCTTTGATTAATAATCCTGCCCTAGGGGAGATAAACTCTTCAAAATAGCTTCCCCAAGAGGAAAAATTTATACCAAAATCCAACAATATACATCCTTCTTCAGCCTCTACTAAGATCTTATTTCCCCCTATAACATTATGTCCATCTAATATCTTTATCCTTGTCATATGTATCTTTTCTCAGAAAGGGCATCTATAAATCTTCTATATCCTTCCTCATAAAGAGGGACTAGGGATTTATCTGGTTCTACCACTTTATCTATCCTGACCATCTTAGAAACAGCAAGGTCCAAAGATCCATAGAAGGTCCTACCCGCTCCTAAGATAGCAACCCCCATCCCGGAGGCTGCAGTCTTAGGCCTTTTCAAAACCCTATTCATAACACTAGCCCTTATTTTCAACCAGATAGAGCTTTTAGACCCGCCACCAACTGTATATACGATCTCACCAGACTTTACCCCCATCTCAGAGAGGGTCTCATAACAGAGTCTTTCTACATAGGCTACCCCTTCTAAGTAAGCAAGATACAGTTCCTCCTTAGATGAAGGAGTTCCAATAACAAAACCTTTAGCTTTTGGGTTAACAAAAGGGAATCTCTCCCCTTCTCTAACTAAGGGATAAACAATAAGAGAACTCGGGATAAGTCCTATTATTCTCTTATCAAGATCTTTATAATCTTCCCCAGGAAAGACTTTCTCCAATGCTTCTCCTCCTACATTACTAGAACCTCCCGGGAACCATCTATCCTTCTCAGGATGCAAATGGCTATAAAATCTACCTAAAGAATCTTTTATAAGAGAAGGAGTTACACCTTTAATCACTAGGGTAGTTCCAAGGGTAGTAGAGTATTCCCCTACCTTTACTGCTCCCGAGGCTATCTGTCCACTTGTTCCATCTGTAAGACCTGTAAGAACGGGAATATCGTAGTCTATACCAAATTCTTCTGAAAGATCCTTCCTTACATTCCCTATAAATTCTCCTGGTACTGTAACTTTTAGAAATTTAGCTATATCGATGCCTAAATCTTCTATTTGAGATGGCCATTTATAATCCACTAAGTCAAATCCAAATTTCAACGCGTTTGTATGATCTGTTATATCCATTTTACCAGTAAGTTTAAGATTTATAAAATCAGTTGGGGATAGAAAATATCTTGTCTTTTCATATACCTCTGGAAGATTGTTCTTTAACCATAGTATCTTGGATAATGCATATGAGGCATTAAACTTATACCCTAACTTTTCAGTCAACTCTTTTAAGTGTTCATTTAGAATTTTAGATTCCTCAGCCCCTCTAGGGTCATTATACATCAAAGCGGGTATTATAGGATTTCCTCCATTATCTACACATACTACTGTACCAGAGGTAGAAGTGACCGCAAAAGACAAAACCCTGTCGTCTTTTCCCAACTTAGAAATAGAAAAACCTAAAAGTTTTCTCGTTATATCCCACCAGTATAAAGGATCTGTAGGCTCTCCCTGAAATGTATCATCCGAAGAAGATATTATATTCCCCTCTTTATCCACTATGACTATTCTAACCCCTTGAGTCCCCAGATCTAAACCAAGAAATAATTCTCTCATTTTAATTTTCCTCTCACCTCTCTTATCTTTTCTTTCATCCTAGCAATCCATTCCTTCTTAGGACTGACTCTTTTATACCGCGAAGTGACAAATATCTCTGTAAGCTCCCAATAAGAAGAGCTAATCTCAGGCACCATAGATTCTATTCTTTTGGCATACTCATATGGAGTTTCCCACCTCTCTTTTCCAAGGTTTTTCTTAGCCATTATCTTTAGAGATAGTCGATAGTAATAAACAATCCAACCTAAAGGTGTAGAAGGCCTCTCTATAGAGACTATTTTTGGCAAACGGACAGAAGATATATCTATATTTTTTAGGAGCCCTAACTCTCTTGTTATCTCTACTATAGAATAAAATATTCTAGTAAATCCCTCTTTCAACATAACAAAGACTCTAAAGAAAAATCCGGATCTTATAAGAAAGATAAGCCCTAAAATCCCACCAATACCAAGAAGAATCCAAAGTATGAAATGAGGAATAATAAACCTCTCCGGAGAGGTTGGAATAGAAATCCTAGGGCTTATATATAATAATCTAAATCGCCAAAAGAGGGGATTAATAAGCGGTATCCCATAATCTACCGGTTTAGGTTGAAAAAGTCTAGCCAAGAAGTCTCCAAGTTTAGATAAAGAAAGGGGAGAATATCCCCATGGTAATAGCAGACTAAGGGAAAAGACAAAGACTAATAACAGTATGGGTATAGATAGACTTTTGTTTAAGATAACAGTAGATACAATATGCCCATCCAGTTCTTTTTCGGTAGCCCTTGCCCTTAATGCTCCATACCAGATAAAAATTAGGTATAAGAGAAAATATAGAGTAACTACATACCAAAGATACTCAGGTATATTCTTCTTCCACTCCCAGAGACAAGCTAGTACAACTACTATTAAGAATAGAAGCGATGCCCATCGAACCATTATACTCCTAAGATAAGGAAACCTATTTATTCTATGAGTAGGGCTTGTTACCCATTCATAGTATCTCTTAGAATCCAATGGGGGAGGATATTCCTCCTTCTGAGGGAAGAGAATGACCCAGTCATTTGCAGTAGAACTAGATAATAAGAAGAATAGTAGTAATAAGAGGAGATTAATTGGAAAATAAAAACTTCCCAATTGAAAGAAGCCTAATTCTAAGTCTAGATCCCTTTTTACTCCAAGGAGGAAGATAAGCCTAGCCAAAGGTAAGTAAGGTATAAGCCCAACCAAACCGGAGCCTGAAAGCTGGAAAAAATAACCAAATATAATTGCTAGAAGAAGATTGAAGACAGCGTAAGAGGAGATGTATATAAATGGAAAGAGAATTCTAATGATACTCTGTATCAACTGAAAACCAAGTATGGATAGGAAAGATACGAAAAATAGCCCTTCGGTTCTCTGGAGGTTATAATGCTTTAATCTTATTTTCATTAGGGACCTCATATATAAAGATCCCCTCCTCACGTCTATCTCCCCTATAATCCATTAAGGTAAAGAGGGAGACATTTGTTCCTCTTCGATTTATACCTATCAAGGTCTTCATAAGTTGCTCATTCTCTCTAGGAGTAACTACTAGAAGATTTATCCATCGTGGAAAAGATAAACTTTCAGAATAAACTAGAGGATAAAATTCATCTGTTCTCCTAGAAGTAACTCTAGCAAGCAATTCTAAAATCCTTAAAAGGTGCTCTTCTCCCCTCTTTGGCGGGATTTTCTGTACCGTAAGCTCAATATCTTCCAATAGCATATCCCCACCATTAGTCACTAGACCAACCTCTTGTTTCTTTTTTATAAGGAAAGTAGCTAAAGACGATACTAAGATTATCGCTAATTCTATCTTATAATCCCTATCAAAAGAGGGATAGTCCTGATATCTAAGATTTAAAAATATAACACTTTGAGCACCAATAGTAGGCTCATATGTCTTTACCTGTAATACACCAGTCCTAGCAGATAATTTCCAATGAATCCTCTTTATAGGGTCATTAGTACTATACTCTCTGGTTCCTCTAAAAAGAGATGGATCCTCAAATGCTACTTCCTCTGAATGTAACTCACCTATTGGTTGATATGAATGAATTCTCCCTGAAACTATAGGTACTATCTTGGGGTATACGGTTAATCTCTCAGAAGGCTTAAAGGTACTCTTAAACTCCTCTCCAGAGATAATATCTGCGGTTTGTAATATTATAGGTCCTAACTCGTATATACCTCTTTTAAGCCCTTTTATCTCATAACTCATAGATATTCTTCCTTTTGGAGGAACTCTATTTAGCTCACCAACTTTGTACGGAAAGACAAGCCTTTCTGGAAGATAGGAGAGCGTTTCTAACCAGTATATAGGGAGAAGAGTTTCGTTCGACACAGTTATGGAAAATCTAGATACTTCCCTATAGAATATATTCTTTGGTTCTAAGGAAATTTCTAACTTTAGATGACTAAAGGCAAATTTTAATAGATATCTACTTAATAGAGGAAGTATTATAGAAAGATAAAAGAGGACATAGAGGAAGCGGATTCTAAAAATTACGGACAGAATACCAAAAAAGAATACTAGAGAGAACCATCTTATCATTTAACCTTTCCCACCGGGACCTCAACTGAAGCCAATATACTAGAAATTACTCCCCGTTGTGTATAGCCTCTAAGATAACTTTCTGACTTTAAGATGATACGATGACTCAATACTAATGGAGCTAGTTCTTTTACATCATCAGGAAGGACATAATCTCTGCCCCTTATATAAGCTAAAGCCTGAGAAGTCCTATAAAGAGCGATACTCCCTCTAGGACTTGACCCTACAGCAATATCGCTATGCTTCCTAGTTGCATTTACTATGTCTAGGATATATTGGACTATAGTCTCATCAACATATACTTCCTTTATCTTTTCCTGCAAAGATAATACATCTTCAACGGTAGCTACTGGCGTTAACTCTTCTATAGGGTGCCTTAGCCTTTGCATCTTTATAATCTCCATCTCATCCTCGTAAGAGGGATAGCCTATAGAAAGTTTCATCAAGAAACGATCAAGTTGAGCCTCGGGTAGCGGAAAAACCCCCTCATATTCAATAGGATTTTGAGTAGCCATAACAATAAAAGGCTTTGGCAGTTTTATTGACACACCTTCAACTGTAACCTGCCTCTCTTCCATACATTCTAGTAAGCTGGACTGAGTCCTAGGGGTGGCTCTGTTTATTTCGTCCGCCAATACAAGATTTGCAAAAACAGGACCAGGTCTAAACTCAAACTCTTGCGTCTTCTGATTAAAGACAGATATCCCTGTTATATCTGAAGGGAGTAAGTCCGGGGTACATTGGATCCTTTTAAAACTCATCCCTAAAGAAATAGCCATAGCTCTCGATAACATAGTCTTTCCTACACCAGGTATATCTTCAAGAAGGACATGACCATTAGATAGTATGGCGGTAAGGAAATATTCTATTACCTGCCTCTTACCAACTATTACCTTCTCTATATTTTCTATAATCCGCTGTAACATACCAATTACCTCTTGAGTATAAGAATACTACCAATTCTAAAGAAATACAATAAGAGAAAACTAAGCTAAAAGAACTTCTACTCCTATATTCTTAATCGACTCAATATATTCTATAGGCGTCTCTTTATTGAGCACCAGTGTATCAAGGTCAGAGAGAGGGCAAAAAGATACAAGATATTCTTGCTCTATCTTAGTATGGTCTAAAACCCCTATCCTCCTTTTTGCACTCCTTGCCATCATCATCTTGATATTAGCCTCAGTAGGGTTGGGGGCTGTTAGACCTCTCTCTAGACTTAGTCCATTAGCACCCAAGAAGACCTTATCAGCGTATAGGTTCTTCAAAATATTCTCAGCAAAACTTCCTACCAGAGCACCAGTTAGCCCTCTACATTCTCCACCTAAAACAATAAGGTGTATATTAGGACAATTCATAAGTTCATACGCAATAGGGATAGAGTTGGTAATAACTGTAAGATCAGCGAAGTTTCTACACTTTATATTCTTAGCTATCTGATACGTTGTAGTTCCCGAATCTAAGATAATGGCTTCATTATTTTCTATAAGTTCAGCTGCCAACTTCCCAATTCTCGATTTTATTGGAAGGTTCTTGCATTCTCGTTCAAAAAGTGAAGGTTCAAACTGGACATTAACTATAGCTATAGCTCCACCATGAGTCCTCTTCAATAAACCCATCTCATCGAGCTTATTTAGGTCTTTCCTTATAGTTACCTCACATACCTTTAAAAGAGAACTCAATTCCTGGACAGTGACACTCTTTTTCTCATTAACTATCTCTAATATCTTAGATATCCTCTCTTCAGTAAATATACTATCACCTGCCCTTTCTATAAAAATATAGGGGATAGAATATTTCCTATCCCCTAGAGAAGTTTCACTTACCCATCCCTACTCTCTGAGCTTGTTGTAAAGCTTTACCTTCAGTCTTTATGGTAGGGGCAATAACAAGCTCTACCTGATGGAACTCTTTTATATTCATAGCACCACAAACACCAAGAGAATTCCTTAATGCACCAACAAGATTTTGAGTCCCATCATCTGTCTTAGCAGGTCCAAAGAGTATCTCTTTAAGTGTCCCTGTAGTCCCTGTATATACCCTTGTCCCTCTAGGTAGAGCGGAATGGCTCATAGCCATACCCCAATGATACCCTCTACCAAAAGCCTCTTCAGCTCTAGCCAAAGCTTGTCCAAGCATCACTCCATCAGCCCCGCATGCTATAGCTTTGGCTATATCGCCACCGGTATTCATACCACCATCGCCTATGACAGGGATATATCTACCAGTCTTATGATAGAAGACATCTCTAGCATAAGCCACATCAGCTATTGCAGTTACCTGTGGGACACCAATACCTAATACCTGTCTAGTAGTACAGGCTCCACCAGGACCAACCCCCACAAGAATTCCGCTTATCCCTGTTTCAAAAAGTTCCATAGCAGTACTAAAACTTACTACATTTCCTACCACTACAGGCACTGGGACTTTCTTGGTAAACTTTTCAAGACTCAGAGGGGTATAGTTCTTGGCTTTATGTCTTTCTGTAATTACTGTAGATTGAACCACAAAGATGTCTACCCCTGCCTCTATCGCTATTTGAGCCATTTTTTCAGCTTCCTGAGGAATTGAAGAACAAGCAGCAATAACACCAGCGTCTTTTATCTCTTTTATTCTCTTATAGACAAGTTCATCCTTTACTGGTTCTTTATAGATCATTTGCATAACCTCAGTTGCTTTATCTGGCGTGGCGGAGATAATTTTCTCTAAAACCTCTTGAGGGTTCTCATATCTCGTATGAATTCCCTGAAGATTTAATACCGCTAGACCTCCAAGTTTTCCCATCACTTTGGCAAAATTTGGATCTACAACGCCATCCATAGCAGCTGCAAGTATAGGTATCTCTAACTTAAATCCTCCTATCTCTAAAGATACATCTACTAACTCTGGATCAACAGTAACATCCCCTGGAACTATTGATATCTCTTCAAAACCGTAGGCTCTTCTTGCCCATCTTCCTTTGCCAATAGGTACTTCCATTTAATTCTTACACCTCCAGAATTTTAACTTTAATATTCCTACATATTTTACAGATTAAAAAAGATATATCAAGACAAACTTGTGCTAATATTTATTTTACAATAAATTTTTAGAGATAAATAACAGAAGGGAACCTCTTAGAATTTGGTACTCCAGACAACCTCTAACATAGCTAGAACATTTTCTAGTTTTGCTCCATTATCTAATTCTGTTGTAGAACCAATAAAATACCCTGGATATCCTATTTGGATTGACTCTTTACAGACCTCTCTTACTTCTTCAGGCGTCCCATTTGAAAGTAACTGACTCACATCTATCCCACCAGCAATAAACAACTTATTCCCATATAGCCTTTTTACCTCTTTTAGGTCCATCCCAGCTACTGTCTCTATGGGATTTAGCCCATCTATTCCTGTCTCTATGAGATCTGGTATTACCTCCATTATGTATCCATCAGAATGGAATAGACACTTTATTCCATACTCATGCCAGGCATCATTTAATCTTTTTAGCCTAGGGAAGAATTCTTTCCTAAGCCACTCTGGAGAGTGTAATAATCTTTCCTTAGCAGCAATGTCGCCATAGGTAAGAGCACATGGAGAGAGTCTCCTATCAGCAATTTTATGTATAAATTTAACCTGCAAATCTGTATATGCGTCTAAGTATTCAGAGATAAGTCCTGGCTCATCAACTGAAAGATAAGAGAATAACTCTATTCCAAGGGCCCATCTTAATTCATCAAGTCCTGTACCTGTCTGGGCATGTAAGACTACTGTATCCCCCACGTGACTCAGTATCTTATTAAAATAAGACATATATCCCTTAGCTATCTCCTCTATATCTGTCTTTTTCAGCCTATCTATACTTTCTAAAAGCCACTTTCTTGCCCCTTCTTCATCTTTAAAAGGTTTCTCTTCTATCCAAGATGTCCACCTTTCTTGTCTAATAACAAAACCATCTTCTCTTATATATATTCTTGGCTCTGAGGGTCCTGTAACGCTTCTTGTCATATCTAGCATCTTTGATATAGCTTCGCAGGTTATTTTTAGCCCTTCTTCACCAGGGGTTGGGGCTTTCCCTGTGAAATACTCTATTACCGAGTCATTGTATAGTAAGTCATAAACAGGCACTCTATCTGTCTCCTGAAGATTTAAAGTCCGTTCTACCCTTTCTCTCTTAGTCATCTCCCTCATCTATAATCTCCCATCTACTAAGTCCTTTAATCTCTCCATATAATAGCAATAATTCTTAAATGATACATCTGGCGGAAGACTATGATCTGGGGCTGGGATATATCCTCCCTCCCCCACTAACGAAGCTACCCTATTAAGCTCTCTATCTATAGCTTCTGGCCCTTCTGCTATAGCCCTTTTATCTATTCCTCCCATCATCCTTAGCTCCTTTCCAAAGGTTTTTCTGACTTTTACTACATCCATCCCCGCCTGTACCTCAAACGGATACAAAAAGTTTATACCTGCTTCTAGCCATATAGGGATTAAGGAAGTTATATTCCCATCACTGTCTAAAGATATCCACTTTACCCCTCGTGAATGCAGAAAATCTACAACTCTTCTATATCTAGGGAACATATATCTCTTAACAAACTCTGGACTAATTAATGGTCCTGTTTTATAACACATATCTTCCCAGAAACCATACATATCTATATCGGTATAGTTTAGAATCTGGTCCATCATTGCTATTATAAAATCAGCTATTGCATCCATCATTTCCTCTACAAAAGCAGGATCATCATAGAAGAGCATACAAAGTTTCTCAACACCAGTCAGATTTCTTAGTGGTCCAAAGAATCCTCCCCATCTATCAGAGATGATTATAAGTGGATAGTCCCTATCTTTATAGCCCTGCAACTTTTCAACATAATCCTTCCCAATCCTACTAGCCAGGTCTGGTTGCATTCTTTCTTTCATAAATTTTCGAAAGTCTTCTCTAGTTTCAACTGGGAACTTGATAAATTGAGGCATTGAAGACATAGGATTATCTTTTCTTTCTCTCATAAGTATCCCTTCATGATTTATGTAAAGAATAGTTCTGTCATCTTCTTGAATAATCTTTCTCTCAAATGGTGGATTTGGGAAAAACCAGTTCCCTATCCACACCCAACGGTCAGTATCAAAGAGAGGCTCCTTAGAAGGGTCATAACCTTCGCTCTTCCAACGATCAATAGTTTCTGGCCAAGTACCAACACCTATATAGAAACATCTATCTACTGGTTTGTATTCCATTACATTCCAAAATCTTTCTCTACTAGTCATAAATTCCTCCTATTCTAAGTCGAGCTTTCACTGAAAAATTATCTCGCATATGGATCAGCCGCATCTCTTAGACCATCACCCATAAAGTTAAAGGCCAAAACAGCTAAGATAACAAAGATACAAGGAATGAGCCTCCACGGGTAAAGAGCTACAGACTGTATATTTTGAGCATCCTGCAGAAGGACCCCCCAACTAACTGCTGGAGGTTGCATCCCTAATCCTAAAAAGCTTAGAGCAGTTTCACCTAAGATCATATTGGGAATAGATAATGTAATTGATACTATTAAATGGCTAGCAAAAGAAGGGAGCAAATGTCTTGTTATAATTCTCCATTCACTGGCTCCTGCTAATCTTGCTGCCATAGTAAAATCTTCTTCTCTTAGACTTAATAGTTTTCCCCTTACCACACGTGCTAGCCCGCACCAGCCTATAATAGAAAGTAATACAGTAATAGCAAAATAAGTCTTTATAACAGACCAATTTCTTGGTAGAGCAGCTGAAAGTGACATCCAAAGAGGAATAGTCGGTATTGATATGAGTAAATCGATAGTTCTTTGGATAAAATTATCTATGTTTCCTCCAAAATAACCAGAAACTCCACCAATTATTACTCCTAATACAAAGCTTAAAAAGACTCCAACTAGCCCTACGGACAGAGAGATACGTGATCCATATAAACAGCGAGAAAATAAGTCTCTTCCTGTAGTATCTGCTCCGAAAAGAAATATAGGGACACCCTCTTCTACACCAAAGAGGTGGATATTGGTTGGGAAAATACCCCAAAGCTTATAAGGTTCCCCTTTAATAAAAAAATGAACTCTATATTTCTGTGTTTTATCCTCAGTAAAAACATACTGAAAAGTCTGTAAATTCAATTCTTTCTTTAGCTTATAAATAAACGGATATTGAAACTTACCATTTTCAAAGAAATGAATTTTAGTGGGAGGAGCATCCTGATAACCTTCAAATCTGGTTAAAGGAGTATAAGGACTGAAGAATTCGCAAAATACTGCCAATATATAAAGAGCCATCAATATAATTCCCCCTATAACTGCAAGTCTATGCCTTCTAAATTTCCACCACATTAACTGCCATTGAGAAGCAAGATAAAATTTTTCTTCTTCCTTATATATTGCTACTTCTTCTCTAGAATCCTCATTATTTGAAGAATTCATTAAATCTTTCATTCCCCAACACCTCCATAACGGATTCTAGGATCTAGCCAAGCTAACAGAATATCAGAGATTAATGTCCCAGTTATAGCTAGAATGCTTAATATCATTGTAATACTCCCTGCTAAATACATATCTTGTGACATCACTGCTCTTAATAGCACAGGACCCACTGTCTGGATATTTAGTACAATAGAAACTAATGTCTCTCCCGAAAAGATTCCAGGTAACATCCATCCAATAGTACTTATTAGGGGATTTATTGCTATCCTTACTGGATATTTAAATATGAGTTTTCTTTCAGGTAAGCCTTTGGCACGAGCAGTAATGACATACTGTTTTCTTAACTCATCAAGTAAATTGGCACGCATAGTACGGATCAGTCCGGCAGTACCAGAAATACCAATAATTATAACAGGAAGCCAAATATGTTTAAGCATATCTATTACTTTTGCTATACTCCATGGGGCAGTAATATATTGAGGAGAGAAAAGTCCTGTTATACTAATTCCAAAAGAACTATAGAAAAACCACATAAGTATTAGAGCTAGGAGAAAACCAGGCATAGATAGCCCTATAAAGCCTAAAAATGTAAATATATAGTCAAATGTAGAGTATTGACGAAGAGCAGAATAAATCCCAATTGGAATAGCTGTCGTCCAAACAAATATTGTAGACATAATAGAAATAAGCATACTAAATGGTACACGCTCTGCCAATATCTCATTTACTGGCTTATTCCATTGAAAAGACCTTCCTAAATTACCATGTAGAAGGTTTTTCATCCATATAAAATATTGAATATATAATGGTTTATCTAAACCATACAGTCGAGCTAACTGAGCAGCCTGATCTTCTGCTAGTTCAATCCCAGACATTTTCATCTGAGTGATCATAGTAGTTAAAAAATCTCCTGGAGGGAGCTGAATAATAACAAAAGATATTACCGAAATAGCTAATAATAAAGGTATGAACATTAAAATGCGCCGAATAATAAAAGAAAGCACTTTTTGAAACCTCCTAATCTTTTTTTGTGATTTTTAGGGTAACCAGGCTTTCAAACACCTGGCTACCCTAAAATTTTCTTATTCTTTAAAGAACCACTCTTCCATAGAATACATATTAATAATTCCAAGGTCATCCCACTTTCCAGCAGGGACATTTCCTAATCGTTTGGAGAAAATAGTAGGATAATAGGATCTTTCAGCTATATTAATAAAGAATACATTTCTACGAAGATTAGAGTATAACTCATCTAATATCTGTTTACTCTTAGAAGAACCAACTGGTACTTTTAAAAGTTGAGCATATAGAGTATAAAGCTTTTTAACTTCTGGAGGTGGCTCTTCGCCAGCTTTTCCTCCTGTATTGTACCACCTAGACCATAAAGGTCCCCAAAAATTACTTGGAAGAAAATCATCCCAACCAAGGGAAGACCATATAGTTTCGTGACACCATAGTGTTGTAGCTTGTAATTCGTTTGCCGCATTACGCTGCCCCCATAGAGAAGATTCTATCTTTTTCACCGTTGTATAAATTCCAACCTTTTTCCAATATTCCGCTACCATCTCAGTAATAGGTAAATGTTCAACAGAGAGTCCCGGAACCTCAAAAAGAATAGTAAATCTCTTTCCGTCAGGTCCTAGCCTATAGCCTTCTGCATCACGTTTCTTAAGTCCTACTGCATCAAGAAGTTTGTTTGCTTCTGTAGGGTTATATTCACCAGGAGTTGCCTTAGGAATAGAAGCAAAACCGAGATAAAATGTATCTATTAGCTCTTTATAGTTTATAGCCATAGCCAATGCTTTTCTGAATCTAACATCTCTTACAACTTTGCGCCACACAGGATCATTATAGGTTAAATTTAAAAAGATCGTAGTAGGGGTCCTATGCATTTGGAGTATCGCTACGTTATAATTTCCTTTAGCTTCATTTTGTTTGAGTAAAGGTAAGTCTTTCATAGTTGACCTTTCACCAATGTAATCTACCTCTCCACTTAATCCTTTCATAGTAAGCATCTGAAAGTCCTGTATCAAAATAGACTGAATTTTATCAATGTAAGGGAGCTGATTACCTGCAGTATCTACCTTAAAGTAATACGGATTCCGCTCATATATGAAGACTCCCTTCTCAGCTTTTACCATTATCCATGGAGTAAGCGCTGGACAACCTATAGTGCTAGGATTAGTGTCTTTCCATAAGCTTGTAATAACCTTTAAGTTAAATAAGTTCCACCATTCTCCTTTTTGATAACCTGCTTTCTCAATAAGAGGTTCTAGGTCTTTTAGAGGAGTATACTTAACATGAAACTGCTTTGCATAATGAGCAGGGATAAGAAACTCACCATATCCCCTCCATTGGCTTATAGCTAGCATTGCTGGAAATGCCCCATATGACTCGTCAAAACTTATACGAAATGTGTACTTATCGATAATATCCAATTTAGCTGGTTTGCCATCAGCTCTGTTTCCACCCCTTAACCATAGAGGGAAAACAGGAGTTAATTTGTCATTCAATAATACATCTTCCCAGGCAAACTTTACATCTTCAGTAGTGACAGGATAACCATCAGACCATTTTAGCCCTTTACGTAGATAAAAGGTAAAACTTTTGTTATCTGGGCTAGCTTTAAACCCCTTAAGTACATTACCTTCTATCCCCTTTTCGAAATGAAAACCTCCTGGAGCCCATATTAAAGGTTCATTCATTCCGATAAAAATCATTGGATCAAAATTAGGGTCAGGCTGAGCATATCTCAAGGTACCACCATACTTACCAACTTCGAAAGGAAGAGACTTTTCAAGGATTAATTTATCAGGCCCAACTACGTACGGTTCCTCTGGCAATCTTTCTTCTACCGGTGGAAGCTTACCAGCCTTTACTAGCTCAGCAAGCATCGGAGACTCATTATACTTCTTCTGAGCAAAAGAGATAGAACCAAAGCCTACAAAAATGCTAAGCACCAAACTCAACACAACCAATCCTACTAGACACTTCTTCATAACTCTAAGTCCTCCTCATATGATAGATTTTTAGAGGCTCTCAGACCTCTTCTAATCTTAACAACTTTCTAGATAGCAACTTTTTACTTCAATCCTACTGTTTAAATCCCTCTAAGACTGCTATCTAAACCCTACCTTTTTAGGTTAACTTGACTGAAGTTACCTTTCAAAACATTAAGACTACCATATTCTTCTTTCCACTCTCATCCCCTTTCATTCCATTTCCCCTAACTAAATTATAGCTCGTTTATTTAGGTTGTCAATGATATGTATGAGTTACATACATTTGAGACTCCAGATTACATTTTAACATATAATCAGTAGGAGATAAATTATTTAAGCTTTTATGTACCCTCTTAGTATTATACCAAATAACATACTCTATAAGATTTGAATTTAACTCATTTATTCCCTCTGCCACCAGGTAAATATTTCCCTCTAAAAATTCCTCCTTCAATGTCCTGTTTGCCCTTTCTATGTATCCATTTATCTTTGGACATCTAGGATAGGTAAACTTGTGCTCTATTCCTCTCTCTTTTAAGTACTTGTCAAAGACACCTAAGAATTCCGAACCATTATCTGTTTGCACAACCCTTATCCCTCTCTCGTATGGGTATACTTCCTCTAGCTTCTTAAAGAAGTCTAACGCACTGTTACTACTCAAGCTCCTATAGGCATAAGCAAACTTGAATTTGAATTTGACATCTATTGCGTTTATTACATATACCCTTATCCCATCAACAAACTTTGTTATCGAGTCTATCTCTATATATCCACCCTCTTTCTCTTTGGGTGAACGCTTTACCCTCGACCTATAACTTCTCCCCTTATTTGCCCATTTACTATTAGGATTATGATAAACCCTTCCTGTGGGTGGATAGGTAAGCTTATACCTTTTGATAATCTTACCTATAGTAGAGACTGATATTGTCTTTAGTTCTTTCTCTTCACAGTATTCATCTAAAAGAGGCTTAATCTTCTCTTTTCCTATTCTTGGATATTTCTCCCTGAGATCTCTAATAAAATCAATAATCTCTGGAGGAGTTGTCATCCTTCTTCTTCGTTTAGGTG
>JBMFMV010000027.1:0-21854 GCA_049970495.1 bacterium | reverse complement strand
TAGGCTTAAAATTATGAAAACAGTAAGGTAATATCTAACCATTGGCACTTATTGGAATTTCAAAATTCCAATCAATAAGGAGGGATATCCGTTTGTAGCTAACCTATAAGGGATTGAAACGTTTTATTTGTGTTAATAGCGATACTATTCTTAATATGTTTGTAGCTAACCTATATAAAGGATAAAGATACTCTTTTAAGTTTATTTTTTTATCTGGTGGACTCTATACAATTAAAGTGGTTATCCCATATGAATATTAGGACTATTGAAGCATTAATAAATAATGAGTAATGTCTTTATCCTTTTATCATACATTGTTTTGCTTATTTATTTTGCAGTAAACTAAGACTAAGAGGAGGGATGAAATTGGATGATAATAAGATCCTTTTATCAGCCTTATTGCACGATTTTGGGAAAGCCTTAGAAAGGACAAAGGAATATAACTCAAGAGAACTTCCTCAAGATATAAAAAGTACTGGTAATTATGCCCATCCTAAATATTCTGCTTTCTTCGTTAGGATTTTAAGGTCTATAGAAAGACTTACAGACTTCTTAAAAGAGAATCTAACAGAAGAAGTGGAAGAATTAGTATTAACACATCACAACCCTGTTAATGAATATGGACTAATAATTCAAATAGCTGATTGGTTATCATCCTCAGAAAGGGAGGAGTCCGAAACAGAAAAAGGATACTATATCAATATCCCTTTATCTACTCCTTTTAAAAGAATTGATGAAAATGCAGAAGATTTACATTATCCTTTAAGTGATCTGAATAACATAATTCCAAAGAAAAGAGAAAAAATAAGTATTGATGAAAATAAATATTCCGCTCTATTAAATCCACTCTTAAAGAAATTTCAAAGTATTAATGATATAGAGCAGATTTTAACTCTCTTAGAGTTTTACCTATCTCAAGTTCCTGCACAAACTACAGGGTATCTCCCGGACATCTCACTTTATGACCACTCTAGAATAACTGCCGCCCTATCTCATATACTTTATAAAGACTACATTGGGGGATTGCTAACTAAAGATGATTTAGAAAAGATTAGAGAATTTTTAAGAACTAAAAGCTTATCTAAAGAGGTATCAGAGAAGCCTTTATTTACTCTTATCTCAGGAGACCTATCTGGAATTCAGAGTTTCTTATTCAATATATCCTCAGAAAGGGCTGGAAGGATGTTAAAAGGGAAATCTGTCTTCTTGGATCTTCTTACTAGATATTCAAGTAAATACATCTTAGAAAATACAGGATTTACAAGAGCAAATGTTATCTATCTTGGTGGAGGGAATTTTGACTTACTTATCTCCCATACTCCCCACAAAAAATTAGAAGAGTTAAGGGCATATATAGTTGAAAATCTCTGGAAGCTACTTGGAGAAGAGATATATCTAGGTATTGAATGGATGTATCTGAGCATTAATGACCTTCTCTATTTTATAGATAAAAAAGAAGAGCTAAGTTTTAGGCTGGATGAAAGAAAGAGAAGAAAATTCAGTGAATTAAAGAATTTCTATGAACTTGTCCTAAAACCTAAAGAGGAGGAAATAGGAGAAGGTGAATACTGTACTGTCTGTGGAAAGAAAAAGTCTAAAAATGTAAGTATACAGGAAAGATGGTGTAAGACCTGTGAATCTTTTGTAAGACTTGCGGATGAAGAATTGGAGAAATCAAGGTATCTTATCGAAGAAAAATCGAATTTAGATAAAGACCCTGAAACAGTTAAAGAATTTTTTGAAAAACTTGGGTATAGTTTGTCATTTTCTGAGGATCCATTTTACCAGAAAGAAAGTAAAATATACCAATTGGAAGACATTAATATAACTGACAAGTTTATTCCCTATGGTTTCTTACTCGGTAGTTATAATATTTTAGAGAGTGATTTCGAAGGGATTGCCCAGAGAAATATAATAAAGGAGTTTGGAGATAAAAGGCTTGCGTATCTAAAGATGGATGCTGATAACATGGGCCATATATTTAAAAGGTTATCAGACAAGGAAAGAGAAAGGGGATTATCTCTTACAAGATATGGAGTATTAAGTAGAAGGATTGAGCTGTTCTTTGGAAAAGAAGTCTTAGAGCTTATAAAGGGAAGTAATGAAATTTACCCTGTATTTATAGGTGGTGATGACCTGTTCTTAATTGGCACCTACGAAAGGCTAAATAAGCTAGTCCTAGAGGTCAGAAATAGATATATGGAGTATACTGGCTCCAAAGATGTTTTTACTATTTCAACTGGGATATATTATCTGCCTCATGATTTCCCTTTAATTAGAGGAGCCAGACTAGTGGAAGAAGCCTTAGATACAGCTAAAGGCTTTAGGTATCCTGAAGAAGAAAAGGAACAGAAAGATAAGGTATGCGTAGAAGAAGAGGTGCTTACCTATAGAGAATTTAAAGAAGCGCTTGATATTGCTGAGGACTTGAGTAAAAGAATTCTAATGTCAGATTTAGAAAAACAAACATCAAGATCGGTAATTTCCAAGATAGAGAAGTCTATAAAGGGATTTTCTCCCCTCCTTGAATCAAGTCTTAGGGGTAAAATCACTCCCCCTGCTATATGGAGATTTATGTATTATCTGAGAGACCAAAAAGAAATAGCAGAAAGACTATCGCAAATTATACTATATAACCTTTTACATAGTGGAGAAAAGATAAGAAATCCTAGATTAATACTTGTTGCTACTAAGATAGCCAGAATGAAAACCAGAAGAAGGGAGGTATAAAAAGTGGAAAATAGAACAGTAAATAGAAGTTTTGGGGGACAAAGTCAGAAAAGAGGTTTTGATGAAGATGAGCTAAGAGAAGAGATAAAAGAAAATTTGGGTGATTATGTAGAGAATATTTTAAACTTCACAAGTTTAGATTCTGCTGTATTTATAGATATAAATGATAGAATTAAGGAATTTATTAGAATTTTAACACAATCTAAGGCTATAACCTCTAGTAAGATGAGAAAGATCTATGAACTTATTAAAAAGTCTAGTACCTTGAATCAGTTACTTCTTCAAATACCATATTTAGCTTATATGGTTGGCAGAGAGACTTCTGCAAGGTCAAGAAAAGATTTAGGAAAGATATACATCATATTTAAAGATGTAATAGAGAGGGCAAAGAATGATGAGGATATACGTAATATCAAAAAATTTGCTGAAGCACTTGTAGCATATCAAAAATACTATGAAGAGGATTAAGGAGGGAGAATAATGGAGAAATTCATTGGTAAGTTATTCATAGAAGGCGAAATTATTCTACTTACAGGGCTTCATATAGGTGGCTCAAAAGAGACAGGAGAGATTGGAGGGCTGGATAATCCAATAATTAAGACAATTAGAGGGATTCCGTATATACCTGGGTCTTCTTTGAAGGGAAAAGTAAGATGTCTTCTAGAGAGAAAGCATGGTTTTCAGTCTGAAAAAGGTAAAGGTGAACCCTGTGGTTGTGGAAAATGTAATATATGCCTACTATTTGGGGCACACTCCAATAAAAATAGAACTATCTCAAGACTCATAATTAGAGACTCATATCTAGATGAAAGACATTTCATAGAAGAGGTCTTAAAAAATAATGTCGAAGATATCTCGTATACAGAAGAAAAAACAGAGAACATTATAGACAGGATTAAAGGAACAGCACAACCAAGGATTACGGAAAGAGTCCCTGCTGGAGCTAAGTTTAAATTCTCTAGTAGTATAAGCTTTTATGAGAATGACCAATTTGACTCACTAATAGGGTCATTCATAGAAGGTTTGAGACTTTTAGAAGATGATTATTTAGGTGGTAGTGGAACAAGAGGTTACGGGCATGTAAGATTTGATAACTTAGGATTTTATGTTAAAAATATTAAATGCTACATAGAGAAGAATGAAAGAATTCCTATAGAAACTGAACCTAAAGGTCTTAATAATATAGATATTGCTAAGCTGTCTAAGACAGTAGAAGAGAATCTAAAGGGGAACTCAAAATGAAGTTAGAAATAGTTAAGTTTTTTAAAAACGACCCTATCCTATTACATATTGGGTTAAGGAGGATGGACAGAACTTCTACTATCATTCATTCAGATACCCTCTTTTCCGCCCTAAGTAATGCACTTATAAAGCTTCTTGGAGAAAAAGAGTTTGATATTTTTGAAGAAAAGATAATACTGTCGTCTCTATTCCTAGGATTAAAAGGACCTATTAGTGAAATATTGTTTTTACCAATGCCTAGTATCCCTTTAAGGATAGAGGAATTAACGGAATATAAGAGGTATAAAAAGATACAATGGGCATCTTTTGAGGCATTTAAGTTACTTGTAGAAGACTTCGATAAAGAAAGTAGGGTAATAAAATTAGATTCAACTGAAAAGTTTGTACTTCTAAATTCAAAATCTCTAATTACAAGACTTGAATTTGAAGAAATAAAAGAAGAGGTTAACTTTATAGACACTATATTAGAACCCAAAGTCTTCCTGTCAAGAAATACTCAAGAACCTAGCCTATATTTTCAGGAAAACCTAGGATTATATCCTGTAAAGATATCTAAAGATAAGGAATTAATCCCATTTTTATATTTTCTAAAGGTCAAAGATAGTGAATTAGATAGTATATTTATTCCAGTTTTGAATCTATTCATAGAAGAAGGGATCGGTGGAGAAAGGACTACAGGAAAAGGTATATTTGATTACTATGAAATAGAAGACCTAGATCTACCAGATAGTGGCGACTTTGAGATTACACTGTCACTCACCTTACCTAGAAAAGAAGATGTAAGGAATCTTATTTACTATCAACTTGCTAAGAGAGACGGTTTTATCTACTATCAAAAAGCTACTAGTTTTAGGAAAAAGACTCATTTCAAAATAAAGGAAGGAGCCCTGGTAAGATCACCGTATTTAGGAGAAAATATTAATGTGTCTCCTAGAGAAGATATGAGGGTAATATCTTATGGAAAATCTCTTAGTTTTAAATTTTCATAAGGAAGGGAAAAAGATATGAAGATTAGGATAAGGACTATAACCCCTATTTTGGTAAGAAGCGGAGAAGAGATATCCAATGTTAATGAATGTATAATTGACTCTGTAAATAAGGAGCTAAAGATAATAGATAAGGATAAATTGATAAATATATTCAAAAAGCGATTTGAAGACCCAAGACCTTTAATAACTGAACTTTCTTCGCTTATATTAAGTGATAATAAGACTATTGAAGACTTTCTAAGAAGGAAAGAGATTGATATTAATCAAGTAATAAAATATTCCATAAAGATAAAAAGTGACATAGATAAAGAGCGACGAAGAAGTATCTATCTTCCCATGATAACTGATGAAAAAGCATATATACCAGGAAGTACTCTAAAAGGGATTATCAGAAATGCATTGTTATTCTACTACTTAGAAAATAATAAAGATATCCAAAAGGAATTACTAAGCAAAAAAGATGTATACACTAGTAAAAAGAATGTATACATTGGAGAAGACATTCTAAGAGTAGAAATTAAAAGAATGGAAACAGACACTATGAGATTTATAATCGTCAGAGATACGGATGGAATTCCCGTCTCAGATTTGGCATTATATAGGATAGAGAGGCTTCCTCAGAAAGCTCAAAGAAGGGATAGAGGCCAAGGTTTATATCAATATATTATTGCAATTCCAAATAAGAAAGATTTTTCTACTGAGATAATAGTCAAGGTTAGCGAAAAAGATGATATACCAGTATACTGGAAGGAATTTTTAAGTGATAAAGACAAGGAGAATAATATCTGGATAGCATTAAAAATTTATTCTACTAAACTTGTAGATAAAGAGATAGAAATTCTTGAAAGATTAAAAAGTGTTAGGAAAGAAGGTTTAGAAGTATTTGATAGCCTCATAAACTATTATAAGGAAGTGCAGAAATTATTGAAAAATCCACAGAATAAGACTCTATATATTCCGATTGGATTTGGCAAGACCTATTATTTCAATTCTCTAGGGTATTTTATACCTGAAGCTTCCTTTAAGACGTTCAAAATAATAAAGACAGATATAGACCCCAAGCTTTATCCATCTACCAGATGGGTTGTAAAAATAGGAGAGAGATACTATCCTATAGGAGGATGCGGAATAGTAAGAGAATAAGAGGAAAATATGAATTATATGTTTATAACAGTGGGGACAGGAAGAAATAGAGAAGATATAGCTAATGCAATCTTAAAAAGCATTGAAATTCATAATCCTGACAAGGTAATATTTTTCTGTACTTATAAAAGTAAAGAAGAAACTATCCCTTTTATTGAAAGAAAATTTAAGGATTTTGAGATAGTAGTTTTTGAAGATGAAAATGACCTTGAATTAATAAAACAGAGATGCGATGAAGAGATTAGAAAAATAAAGAGGGAAAAGGAGAGTTATATAATAGTTGATTATACTTCTGGCACCAAAGCAATGTCTGCAGGTATTATTCTATCAGCAATAGAGAATGAAGTAAATAATATCTCATATATCGCTGGAAGGCGTGATGATTCTGGAAGAGTCATTCCTGGTAATGAAAGGGTAATATCTTTCAGCCCTACCCAGATTTATGCTAGAAAATTATATTTAGAAGGTATTAAATATTTCAATGAGCGTCTGTTTGAATCGGCTAAAAAGCTTTTTGAAACAGTCATTGAAACATATGAGGAAGATAGCATTCGAGAAAAAGCGAGTTTACTAATTAAACTCTGTGATGCTTATTTAAGTTGGGATTTATTTAATCATAGTAAGGCATTTGAAATATTAAAAGGTTTATCAAAAGAAGAAATGACCTTAATTACTAACTGGGAGATAAAATCTAGAATAGAGGGGCATAAAGAATTGCTTTATAAGATTAATAAAGAGCAATTTTCTATAGAAAAGGCGTTAGATTTACTTAAAAATGCCGAAAGAAGATTATTAGACGGTAAATATGATGATTGCGTTGCAAGACTTTATAGACTAATAGAGTATGTCCTTCAGTTTATATTGGCAGAGAGGAACTTATACGTGAAATCAAATGATAAATTCGACACATCAAGGATAGATTTATCTAAGATTCCTGAATATCTAAGAAATGAATACAGTAAGCCTTGCGGCTTAGAAGCTTCAGCTAAATTATTAAAAGAATTAAACGATGAGATAGGCATAGAAATTTGTGACGATGAAGAAGTTAAAAAATTACTCAGTGTAAGGAATTCCTCAATATTAGCTCATGGTTTTAAGCCTATTGAGGGAGAGACAGCAGAAAAGTTCTTTAATCTCTTGAAGAAGTTTGTTCAAAAGTTGGGAAGCTTTAACCTTGAGGATATCTATAGAAAGTTCGATTTCCCTCAGATTAAAGTAACTGTTGCATAAGTAGAAATGGCGCTTTACTAAACAAAGCTTTAGATTGGCTAAAAGAAGTTTTAACAAAGTTTGGAGTTGGAGCAAAGACGAGTTTAGGCTATGGACTCTTCGAAGAACCTTAAGTTTCCTCCATGGCTTCTACTTTCTTGGAATTGAATAGTTCTTGCTCTACAAACTGAACGGAGTTTAAATGATAGTATAAGCCTTTTAAAGCAAGAAGTTCGTCGTGAGTCCCTTCTTCTACTATCTCTCCTTCCTTTAATACAATAATTCTATCTGCTCTTCTTACAGTGGATAATCTATGGGCTATAATGAGAATCGTTCTTGTTCCTGCAAGATTATTTATTGCTTCTTGAATCTTATTCTCTGTTTCTGTATCTACAGATGAGGTTGCCTCATCTAGTATTAATATAGGAGCATTCTTTAAGACAGCTCTAGCAATTGCTAATCTCTGTTTCTGTCCACCTGATAGTTTGACCCCTCTTTCACCTATGTAGGTATTGTATCCGTCGGGTAGTTCCATAATAAAGTCATGGGCACAGGCTATCTTTGCAGCGTTTATTATCTCATCCATAGTAGCATCTTCTTTACCGTAAGCAATATTTTCTGCTATAGTTCCATTAAACAAAAAGACATCCTGCATTACCATACTTATATTCTCATGTAGCGATTTTAGGGTAACATCTCTAATATCTATATCATCTATCTTTATACTTCCAGAATCTGGATCAAAAAATCTAACTAAGAGATACATTATAGTAGTCTTTCCTACACCGGTTGGTCCTACAAATGCAACCATCTGTCCAGGTTCTACATTAAAAGAGATATTTTTTAAAACCTGAACTTTTTTGTCATAAGAAAAGCTCACATTCTCAAATGTTACTTTTCCTTTGACATTCTTAAGTTCAATTGCATTGGGTTTTTCTTTAATCTCTGACTCTGTGTCTAATACTTCGAATACTCTTTCAGCACCGGCTAGAGCTTGTTGAATATTCTCTATTACTTGACTAAGGGCCGTAATTGGAAAGTAAAACATATTTAGATAGAGCATAAAACCTACTATATCTCCTGCCGAAATCTTCCCATCTACTGCCATAATTCCACCAACAGAAGAGACAATTACTGTTCCAATAGAGCTTAGAAAACTTACTGTTGGATGAAAAATAGCACTTAGTCTCAATGCATTTAGGAGTGCCTGTATATGCCTATAGACTTTATTCTGTATCTTGGTTAATTCTCTCTTTTGCTGATTAAACAATTGTATCTCACGAATACCAGATATGTTATCCTGCAAGTCTGCATTTAAATCTGCAAGAGCCCTCTGCGCTTCTCTAAAATTAGGTAGTACACGTTTGGCAAATCTTGTTCCGGTATATACTAAGAATGGGATAGGAAGAAGCGATAAAAGTGCCAAAGTTGGATTTACTATAAACAGTATAATCATAACTCCAAGGATAATAAGGGCATTTGTAAATAAGTCTGGTACAGCATGAGCAATTAACGATTCGAAATTGGCTGTATCATTTACTACCCTTGACATAAGCTGTCCCGTCTGCTTGTCTTGGAAAAATCTGAATGATAGCTGTTGGAGTTTATCATATACTAGACCTCTCATATGTGCTACCAGATGCCAGGCGGCATAGTGAGATAAATAGCTGGCTAAGAACTGAAATATTATTCTAGCTACATAAGAAGCTACAAGAATGAGGGAGAGCCTTATTATATACCTCTTTGCATCTGGATACTGTTCAAGATTTGTAATGACGTTAATAAGTAACCTCGCTAACCAAGGACCCAATAAATTTATCCCGGTTATGGTTAGGTTACTGATACCAGCAACTATTAAATACTTCCAATAAGGTCTAGCAATTTTTACTAGTCTAATTAGATATTTCATATAAGATTCCTCCGTATATTTAAGATGCTTTAACAGTTAATATTTTATCACATAATCAAAGATTTTTACTTAGACTACGCCTTACTGCCTGTTTCCACCCCTCATATAGTTTCTCTCTTTCCTCTTGTTCCATCTTAGGTATAAATATTCTGTCTATCTCTCTTAATGGTTTTAATTCTTCAAGATTATTCCACAAGCCTACTGTTAATCCGGCGATAAAGGCAGAGCCTAGGGCAGATAACTCTTCTATTATTATAGCCCTAGCCTTGCTATCCCAGTATGGAGCACCAAGCCCTACAAAGGCAGGGACAAGATAGACTCCTCCGCTATCTTCAACTGAACTTGCAATAATACCTGACTCTTTTGGGTCTGAAATAAGCCCTAGATTTTCTACTAGCCACTTTATTGTAGCTCCTGTATAATTTATGTTACCCTCTAGGACGTAACTTTTATTCTTTTTAAGAATCCACCCTATAGAACCTACTATTCCAGTTGAAGGGATGAGAGGTTCTTCTCCTATATTTATCATAATTGAAGAACCAGTCCCATAGGTTGCTTTTGTCATACCCTTTTCGGAACACATCTGTCCAAAGAGCGCTGCATGTGAGTCCCCTATAACTCCAGTTATCGGAAAATTTATTGATAAACATTATATCTATGCACTAGTTTGCCCTGCGATTGCCCCCATCCTTACCGCTATATAGGGCTTACTTGGAAGGTCTATTCTAAATGTTCCTTCGTATACATCTGGGACTTCCTCTATTGTCATATTCCAGGTGTCAATAATATCTACTTTAAATTTTACTCCAGTAGGCATCTTGAAAATCCTATATGCTGGCTGGTTAAAACCTAGATAGAAGATATAGTATTTATTTTCTATCCCTCCATAGGGGATATCTGTATCCATCCTTATAGGATTAATCCCATAAGGGGGTCCCTCTTCCATTATCTTTTCCAAGAAAGCTATCCTTTCAGGACTCTTGCCGGAGAATTTTCCTCCCTTTGACCACCAGAGTATATCTTCTGGATGCACATAGGTTTCACCATGTCCTACATATCCTCCTCTGACATATCCTTCCTAGAATCTACGCACCATCTCCTCGCCAGTTATACTTCCCCATCCTCTATGGATATTTCTTTCATAGGCACATTCGTCTATAACTATGGTTTTTTGTAAATTTCTCTCCAAAGATCTGTGTTCTCTGCAGTCTTATACCAATCTATCCTCTGGATACTACAATGTGTCGCCCATTGTTTTGTAAAATCGTATATAACTCTACAGTTATGAATTGATCTTAAATGCTGATAAGGGTCCTTCTCTACTATAATCTTGGCAAATCTTCCCCAGTCTAAGATTGTTTTAGTTTTTATTATATCGTACTCATTTGCTAGTGACCATCAGACATTTCTAAATGCAGAGAGTCTTGCTATAACATATTTTAGATATCTATCATCTGCCTCATGTCCCATATTTGAAAATCCCCATCTATCGTATGGGCGAAAGAGGGTAAGGTCTGCCTCTATATTAAGTCCCTGCAATTCCTTTAATCTCTGTTCTAAGTGTCTAAAAAATTCTACATTGAATCTAGTAAAGTCCCATCCTCTTTCTAAGGACCCTTCGAATGGATAATATACCGGCTCATTTTTATTGAATTCATAGTGCTTTGGGAATATACGCATCCTGAGTTTATTAAAAGGAGAATTTTTAGGGTTTCTAAAGTCTGTCTCTCTAGTTCTTCTCCTTGATGTATCCATACATAACAAGTAGTGCCTATTGGATAGTAAGGAGTTCCATCTTCATAAGCAAAGTGATAGGTATTTACTACTCTTACCGGTCCGTGATTATTAGGAGATGGGGGATACATATAAACTTGCCTTCTATCCCGTCTAGTTTACTACAGTTACTTGAGGTTATAAAGCTCCATTCGCCCTCTGAATCGGACATAAATCTTATCTTATAGATGCCATTACCATCGTAGAATCCTTCTGTAAATATCTCTTTATTCTTAAACCTAAACCTTGTGCTAATATTTACGTCTAAGAAAAGGTTCCCTTCAGAAGGACCATTCAAAGTTAACTCAAATATCCCCCATTTTTCTACAGCATCTGACATAAAGCCCTCCTTCTTTGTATAGTAGTTTTTATTAATTTTATCATTAGGAATGTAAAGCTAATAGGTGTCAGCGGAGGGGTTAGTTATGGACCTCTAGGTTCTACGCATCATGCACTTGAAGATATAGCCTTTATGAGAGCTATCCCTAATATGACTGTTATACTCCCGGCTGATATTAATCAGACAAAGGTATTAGTTAGAAAACTCGTCTCGGTCCTGTATATGTAAGGATGGGTAGAAATCCTGTAGAAGATGTGTATAGTAATCAAGGAGATATCCCATTTGAGATAGGGAAGGGCAATATCTTGCTAAATGGTGATGATGTCGCTATAATTGCTACTGGAGAAGTCGTAAGAGCTGCTTATGATACAGGAATTCTTTTAAAAGAAAGAGGTATATATGCTAGAGTTATAGATATGCATACAGTCAAACCTATAGATGAAGAGCTAATTATAAACTCAGCTAAGAAGACTAAATTTATTATTACAGTTGAAGAACATAATATAAAGGGTGGTTTAGGTTCGGCAGTAGCAGAGGTTCTTATTCAGAGATGCCCTTTAAAGCAGATAGATGAGCTTTATTTTAGATATTACGATGCAATGTATGATATTGTAAAAGACGAAGAAGGAGGAAGTAGTTATACTGTCTTTGCCATATGGGGTCCAGGGAAAACAGCTAAAGTCCAATGCGACTTTTCAGCTGTTATGTCTCCAAAACAATTCCAAGAATTCTTTGTTCCGTCTCTTGCTTATAAGTGTAGTAAGTTAGACTATACACTATACCATTTAGATGGACCTGATGCCATAAAACATCCTCCGGCTATACTAAGTGTAAAAGACCTCGATGCTATTCAGTGGACTCCAGTGGCTGGTAAACCCGATGGTGGTAGTGAAGACTGGTATCCTATATATGATATGGTAAAGAAGGCAGGGAAATCTCTATGGATAAGTATAGATGAAGGTAACTTTGATGAAATAAGTAAGAAAGGCAGATAGAATAGTGAGACGTTATGGATCGGATGGGCTATATCTTCTATTCCCAGAGATGGACTTAGAACCTGCTGAGGAGTTAATAAAGAAGGCAGAGAAAGACTGGAATTAAGCTTTATACAAACGCTTGATAGTTATTATGTAAGTATTCTATAATTAGGACAAGTTTTAATTAGTATGAAAGGTGGTGATGCTAGAGAAAGGGAATTAGGAAAGATTTGGCAATTCAGCCAAGTGGGGTAAGAGAGGTTTAGTATTTTATCTTGAAGTTTAATTTAAGAAGGAGGTTTAAACGATGAGAGGAATAAAAAGAGTTTGCCTAGTTTTGATAGTGTCTCTTAGTTTATTGTTAGGGGTAATTCAGCCTATCTTTGCTCAAAAAGAGGTATCTCTAACTCAGTACGCTACTATAGCAGATTATGAGAAAGCTACTGGAAAAAAGATAACAAAATTTAGTGAAGCCCCAATGCTTGCTGAGCTTGTTAAGCAGGGGAAGTTACCTCCAGTAGAAAAGAGATTACCTGAAGAACCAGCAGTAATCCAACCTTTAGAAGAAATTGGTCAGTATGGTGGAACTTGGAGGAGAGCATGGCTTGGACCTTCAGATAGTCCTGGACCAGCCAGAATCACTTATGATAATACTCTTAGGTGGGACCTTACTGGAACCAAAATTATGCCTAATGTTGCAAAAAGTTGGAAGATATCTAAAGATGGAAAAACTGTTACTCTGTATTTAAGAAAAGGAATGAAGTGGTCTGATGGAGCGCCATTTACTGCAGATGATGTCATTTTCTGGTATGAAGATATTATTTCTAATAAAGAAATAACTCCTACTTTTCCATCCTGGTTAACCACTGCTGGAATCCCAGGGAAAATTAAGAAAGTTGATGATTATACAGTTCAGATTCAGTTTGAACATCCAAATGGATTGATTCTAGAATTTCTCGCAGCAAACTGGATATTTGCCCCAAAGCACTATTTAAAACAATTTCATCCTAAGTATACAGACCAAAAAACTCTGGAAGAAACATATAAGAAGGCTGGTTTTGATGCCTGGTATAAATATTTCCAGAATAGAAATGATTGGATTCAGAATCCAGACTTACCAACAATAAGAGCTTGGAAGCCTTCAAATCTACCTGATTCTAAAGTGTGGATAATGGAGCGTAATCCGTATTACTGGAAGATAGATACAGCAGGAAATCAATTGCCATATATTGATAAGATTACTCATGATTTAGTAGCTAATGCGGAGATGGTAACTATGAAAGCTGTAGCTGGAGAGCTAGATATGCAACTGAGACACATTAATTTTATGGATTATACTTTATTAAAAGAGAATGAGAAAAAGGGAGATTATAGAGTAATAAAGTGGCTTCCAGCACTTGGAGCAGATGTTGGTATATTTGTAAATCAAAACGTGAAGGATCCGGTGTTGAAGAAGTTCTTTATTAACCCAAGATTCCGTCAAGCCCTTTCAATAGGTATAAATAGAGATGAGATAAATCAGCTTATCTATCATGGGGTAGGAAAACCGAGAGCTGCTACTGTAATACCCCAATCTGTATATTATGACCCATCTGTAGAGAAATTATACGCAGAGTTTGATCCGGTTAAGGCTAATAAGATATTAGACGAGCTTGGTCTTAAAAAGAGAGGACCAGATGGGTATAGACTTAGACCAGACGGCAAGACTTTCTCAGTAACAATAAACGTAGCGCCCGTTTTTGGACCATGGATAGATGTATGTGAAATGGTTAAAGGTTACTGGGAAAAGCTTGGAATAAAGACTGCTGTTAATACTATGGAGAGAGCTCTACTTTACTCTAGAGCATACGCTGGAGAATTTGAAATGATGGCTTGGAGTGTCGATAGATCGTCTCAACCATGGTCCTATCCATGCTGGTGGGTCCCTATGACTACCGAGTGCTTCTATGCACCACTTACCGGAGTATGGTATACTTCAGGTGGAAAGGGAGGAGAAGAACCTACAAGTCCAGAGTTGAAGAAGATAATAGAACTATATGACAAGATGAAGGTCACTACGGATTCGACAGTAAGGGTTCGTCTTGCTAAAGAAATACTCCGTCTCCATGCCAAAAATGTTTTTGTTATTGGAACAGTAGGGCTTGTCCCTAGTACAATGTGTGTAGGGGTGGTAAAAAACTACTTTAAGAACGTTCCAGATGAAACACACGGTGCAGTATCAGACGTGATATTTTACTCTCCCGGTAATGGACTTCCAGTTCAGTTCTTTATAAAGAAGTAAAATTTTAGGGCTGGCATTTGCCAGCCCTTATTTTTTTATCATTCTATCTTGAAGAGAATACCAAAGGTCTAGGACCTTCTCTGGAGACTCATGCCATTCTGGTAAATCAGAATTTGAAGGCATAAATATTAGGCCGGTCCTTGTTCCTCTCTCACTGAAAGGCTTTAATATTCTCTCAAAGTAATCCTTTAATGTCTCTTCCTCCTTCCTGTTAAAAGTGCCAAAATAAAATTTTTTATAGTCTAATATAAGATTCATTGTAGAATAGTAGTCGTATCTTTCAGGATTCCCAAAGTTTATCCCTTTTACCTCTGGCATAGCTAAGAGATCTTCTAAGAACTGATGTCCACTACCACAGAAGTGTACCCATCCACCTCCAAATGGTTTAAGTGCTTCTGTTATATATGGAGCAACAAATTCTTTAAATGTCTTACGGGAGAAGAGGGTAGTTGTATCTTCACAGCATCTTACCCCACCATTCTCCATGTATAGAGGTCCGTGGTATCCTGAATCTAACAGTTCACCAATTACCTTTTTGAGTAATTTAGATACGCTTATATAGGCATTAGTAGTAATTCTTAAGAGGTGATGTATAAATTCTGGATCGTCGTATATATCTGTAAAGAGAGCATCTCCATATACTAGATGTGCAATATCTAAAGGTCCTTGAGTATCTGATAGATATATATGAGCCTTTCTATTTAGTTTTTCTTTGAAAAAGTTTATGTATTCTATAGCAGTTGGCACAAGCCCTTTATCTTTAACAAAGTCTAAGTTGATTTCCTTAGGGTCTATAGAGAGAATCTTCTCTTTAGGAAGATGCTCCTTTAACCATGGCATAATATCATCAAATATTATTTGGTTAAGTCCAAAGATAGAAGCGACAAATCCTGTTCCTAAATTGGCTCTTATAGAGAGCTGAGCATCTCCTGGAAGCCTTGCCCTTCCTATTAATTCCCATAGATGCATAACTAACATCTTTTCGGGGTCATAAAACTGTTCTTTAAGATTGTAGGATGGAAAGTCCTCCTTCTCTGGAACATAAATAGGTGGGGGAATTATTGGTATATAATCTGGTTCTTCTCCTTTCCATACACTAGCTTGTCTTTTTCTTCCAATCTCTATTCTCTCCAAATCAGGCTGGAGTAACTCTAGTACATAATCAAGCTCTGGCAACATTTTATTGCCCCCTTCTATAGTTTTTAGAAAAGTATAGCAGATTCGTTGTTATTCTTCTAGTAGGTTCACTTCCCTTATAGGTAGGTTCTTGTCTTTTGGAATTAAGAAACTTTTTATCTCACAGGGTTTAAACGTGGATGACCATTTCCTACCGAAAAGTTGGAAATTCGCCGTCGTTTGATTTCCAGATACTTCATAGGCTCTTAGAATAATATCTTCTGTATCTTCTGCCTCTTTTATTGTA
The DNA here is from genome assembly GCA_049970495.1 of bacterium. GTDB lineage: Bacteria > DUMJ01 > DUMJ01 > DUMJ01 > DUMJ01 > DUMJ01. The sequence goes on along the minus strand of JBMFMV010000027.1, from coordinate 5,838 downwards.
GTTACTATTATATTTTCTCTATCTACAGAGATGAAACTTTGTTCAGACGGTAAAACTCCTGAGTGCCTGTAGTCTACAAATACTATTGGAGGATTATTCAAACTTTCAGCCAATTTTACTGTGCTGGCATCTTTCCAGTCTCCTCTATGTGGATATATTATATATGTAAACTCCTGTTCTCCTTGGTCTATATATCTATAATCTTCGTTGGGGTCCAGTTCTCTTGGTATGTGATGTGCATAGACAGGGCTTCTCAAGACAGTAAGTGATAGAATGTTACTATCTACGTCATAGCTGTATTTAGCGTTATTGATAAGGCTCACACCATATTCTCCATCTCCTATATCTATCCATTCTCCTCCTGGTTCCTCTTCTCCGTTACAGGGTCTAGTGATAAAGCCGTATGGGATATGATACGTAGCAATGGGATTATCTACATTTATTGGAAACTTTAGTTTTAACATTTTTAGTTGTTCATGCCAATCTATACTTACCTTTACTTCTATCAGTTTTAACGTTCTGTAGAGAGTAAACTCCTGTATAAGCTTTGACTTATTGTAGTAATTCTCTACTTTAATTGTCCCTTTAACTGGTCCTATCTCTGATACTTTGATTTTTGCATCGGAGAATCTTCCAACTTCATCTTTAAATCTAAATATATTGTGACTCCAAGTATCACTAGGATCATTTATAACAGCAGGTATAGCAGAATCTCCGGTAAAGACCTCTTTTTTGTTCTCTTTATCGTATAATCTCTTTATATATCCTGTCTTACTATCTATCTCTAAATAGAGCCAATCATTTTCTAAAGTATTTTCCTTAACAGTTAGAGAGTAGGAAAGGGGAACATCTTTCTTTTCAGATCCTGCCCTATAGACTTTATAACCATAAGGAGGGAGCTTATCTGTAAATATGACCCTGAGTCTTCCTCCAGTTGTAGTAGCAGAGGGCTTAGATATTTGGGAAGGAATTGGATTACTATTTACATCTAAAATAGTTAAATCCTTCTCTCTCCAAGGGATCTCAACTTCAACTGGAACTTGCCTTTCGAAGGATGTAGTATTAAATACTACTATTGGTTCTCCATCTCCTTGGGTATTGATATTATTGGCTATATTTTGGGTAGTGTAAACTATTACTTTGTTGACAGCGTCTTCTATGGCTCCATGCATGGACCTTATTTCTTCATATGCTTCAGGTATACTTGTCCCTGCTAGAATATCATGGAATTGAGTGAATAATAGTGTCTGCCAACTAGATCTGAAACTATCTTTGGGGTAGGCAAGACTCTTTATATAACTTCCTAATATTGCAATTTTCTCTCCATTTAATAAGAGGTGCTCTAATTTTCTGTTACTCTTTTTTATCCATGATAATACCGAATAACATCCACTTGCATGGTGCTGCAAATCATCTTTGACTACAGGAAAGTCTATGTTTTTGTTAGATATCTCTTCGAAGAACTTATCAGGCGAACTAAAGATAAGTTTTGGTATATCTTCTTTTGTATTTAGCTCTTTTATGTTTTCTATATTCTCCTTTGTTGGACCTCCCCCGTGGTCTCCTACACCATAGAAGCACATAAGAGAATTAATTGTTTCATTGAGTTTTTCTGCTACTCTCTTTACTTGGGTTTCTACCTCTTTACCCCATGTAGCATAAGAAAATGGAATCCTATAGACAAGTACTTTTGAGCCATCTGGACTTTCCCACCAAAAGATATCACCAGGTAGGTCCTTCTCATGAGGTCCAGGTCTCATAAATACATAGTAATCTATCCCCATCTTCTTTAAAACTTGAGGAATCATCCAGTTATGACCAAAAGAATCAGGGTTATAACCAACCTTTGCCTTTATGCCAAACTTTTCTAAAAAATATTTCTGCCCATAGAGTCCTTGTCTTACTAGGGCTTCTCCTCCGGGAATATTACAGTCAGGCTCTATCCACCATCCACCTACAATGCACCAACGTCCCTCTTTTACTTTTTCCTTGATTTTTTCAAATAATTCTGGATCAGTTTCTTCTATCCATTTATAAAGACAGGCGCTAGATGCAGTAAAGACAAATTCGGGATACTCTTCTATCCTATCAATAGCAGACTTAAATGTTGCCCTTGTAGTTACTAACCCTTCATCCCACTTCCAAAGCCAGACTGGATCAATATGAGCATTACCAATCATATAAAGTTTATAAGACTTCTTCATTGTGCATTTGCCTCCTTCTTTATTATCTTGTATGGATCCTTATAGAACTCCCAAAGGGCAATTGTAGCTGCTCCTATAATACCTGTATTCTGCCCTATACTTGAAGTCAATATTTTTGTTTGCTGAGAAGCTATAGAAAAACTTCTCTCTCTTACTATCTTCTCTACCCTAGGGATAATAAGGTCCGATCCATTTATAAGTGCCTCTCTACCTAATACGATAGCTGCAGGGCTGAAGATGTTTATTGCATTTACCACCCCTACCCCAAGCCAGAAGCAATACTCATTAAGAATCTCTACCGCCCTGATATCCCCCTCTCTTGCGGTTCTGTAAAAAAGAGACAGGGTTTCTAAGGGGTCCTCTTTTAATAAGTTAGGCAACTTCTCTTCAATTCTTCTTATAAGAGAACCTACTGATGTATAAAGTTCAAGGCACCCGTAATTTCCACAACTACATTGAGGTCCACCTACATTTACAGTAGTATGCCCTAGTTCCCCTGCCAGTTCTCCAGCACCTCTATATATTTCTCCATTGATAATTATTCCTGCTCCAACCCCTGTACCTACAGCGAGATAGACGAAGTTATCTATATCTCTGCAACATCCAAACCATTTCTCTCCTAAGGCACAGGCTTTGGCATCATTCTCTATAAAGGTAGGGATATTGAATTCTTCTTCTATAATCTCCTTTAGTGGGATGTCCTTCCACCCTATAAAATTTGGAGGAGAGATGATAATCCCTTTACTTGAACTTAAAGGTCCTGGTGAACCTATCCCTATGGCAATAATCTTTTCTTTTATTTGAGGATCAATCTCTTCTAAGAGGGAATATATGGTGTCTTTCAGAGTATTTAAAGTTATAGGAAAATGTTGAGTTAAATCAGAAATTACTCTCTTTGTAATCAGTAAATTCCCAACAAGGTCCACTATACCACAGGATATAGATGTTCTTGCTAAGTCTATCCCTAAAACATAGTAGGCTCCGCTATTTATACTGAGTAATGTTCTACTCCGTCCTATCTCTCCTTTTACATTCCCTACCTCTTTGACAAGTCCTCTTTTTATAAATTCATCTACTAGATTAGTGATAGTAGTAGGGGTTAGAGATGTAAGCTCAGTTAATTCTATCCGAGAAATAGGGCTATATGCTCGTATAGTCTGTAAGACCAAACTTCTATTAAATTCCCTTACATAGGGAAGATTTCTGCCACGTTTTTTCCTCACTTTTATATTGAATTCACCTCTTTTGCTATCGTCTTTAGCCACTCCTTATATTTTACTAGATTAAATGGCGGATTTCCTAGTAGATAATGATTAAAAAACTTCTTGCCATCTACCTCCCACTCTATAATAAATAGTTTCTGTTCTCCTCTACTTACCATAATTTTACCTAAGACCTTCTTACTAAAAGAGAAAACTGAAAATTCTCCAGAGTTCAATTCTTCTTTGGTATCAATATCATATACTCTGTAGGTTCCTCTCTTTTCTGCAGGAGTATCATTTATCCCTACTATCTTCACGTACCATGCCTCTGGTTCTGTTATCATTATGCAGAATGGTTCCTGGACTCTCTTTATATAATAATAGGCAAGTTTCTTACTAAAATAGTAATCTACTATAGCATCAGAAATTTGAGGCCAGCAATCTATCACATTCCACCATATGATCCCCCAGATATTATCTGAGAGTCTTGCCCTTTCTATAAAAAACTTTTTTGCCTCAGCCTGAGTGATTTGACTTGCCAAGATAAAATCTTCTATTCTTTCTGGAATAATTCCGAACAATTCTTTTATCTGGTTAGCCATGAGTTCATTCCTATTATAGCCTCTTTTTCTTGTCCTCCAATGTTCTACAGAATGAGCTCTCCAGTAATCATTATCCCATGGCCATAGATACTCTTTCGGGATAAACTTCTTTATGCTTTCTAGATTTGGACATCCATGATAACCTATCTCGCTTATAAAAGATGCCTTATTCTCTGTATAGAATCTACTCTTATAGTAGTCTCTTGGTCCCCAGAGATGTTGTTCGGGTGGAGAAAGCTTCCCTTTTGATTTTACAACTTTATCAGAAAGATAAGGGGAAGAAGGTAGATATGGTCTATAAGGGTCAAGTTGTTTACATACTGATGGTAGGACCTTCCTAGTAAGGATATTATCTGATGGGAGAAGATTTTCTAGATTATATGCATAATCGCACTCATTATCTCCAGCCCATAATATTAAGCTTGGATGATTCCTCAATCTCTTTATGACCTTTTTAGCTTCCTCTTCTATCTCTTTTTGAAAATCTTTATCTTGAGGATATCTAGCACAGGCAAGAGCAAAGTCTTGCCAGACTGCTATTCCATGAGAATCACAGAAATTGAAAAATTCTTCTGACTCATAGACTCCTCCACCCCAACATCTAATAATATTGCAACCTAGGTCATCAAATAATTCAAGAACAGGTATTGTTCGTTCTTTATCCCTTGAGTGGAAGGCATCTAATGGGACCCAATTAGAACCTCTTAATCTTACCGGAATGCCATTCATTATAAATCTAAAGATACCATCCTCTTCAGCGGTTTCTGTTCTTTCTAAGTGAACGGTTCTTATACCGATTTTATCTCTCTTTTCATCTAGGACCTCTTTATTATAGATGAGCTCACATTTTACATCATAGAGATTTGGGTCACCATATCCTTTAGGCCACCAGAGTAGGGGACTATCTAATTTTATTGAAAGATGACCAGTGATAAATTCTACAGGAAACTCAAAGACCTGCTTATTATCATTCTTGTCAGTGAAGGTAAATCTTAAGAGGAATTCTTCAAAGTATTTAAGATTGGTCCTAAATTTAAAAAAGACATCTAGGTATGCAAGATTATCTTCTATCTTAGAGGTAGCATAATAGAGTTCTTCTATCTCTGTGTCTTTAATCTCGCTTAATTCTACGTCCTTCCATATTCCAGATGAGACTATCCTAGGTGCTATATCCCACCCAAAGGAGTGTTGAGCCTTTCTAAGCCATAATGCTTCATCTCTTCCTTCCCAAGAGATATTAATAGCCTCATAATTTTTCTCTTTTGCCCATAGTATAGGAGAATCTATCTTTACTACAAGAGTATTATTCTCTTTTAGAAGGTCTGTTACATCAAAAGAATATTCGACAAACATATTATTGGTTTCACCGAGGAGCTTACCATTAAGCCAGATAGTACTAATAGTATCTATGCCATAGAAGACGAGCTTGAACTTCTTACCAAGAAGCTCTTTAGGAATAGTAAACTCCTTTTCATACCACCACTGGTAAAACTCAAACTTTCTTAGAGCTAGATAGTTCCTTCCAAAGAAGGGATCATCTATAAGCCCTGCATCTAAAAGGTCAAGATAGACATCACCTGGAACAGTAGCGGAAATACATTGAAACTTCTCCTTAGCCTCATCTATACTCTTTGCCTCCCCTTGCGGTCCAAAATAAAGAGTCCAAGTGCCTCTTAAACTTAATTTTGGCATAGAAATTCGCCTCCTAAAATATTTCTTCTAAGGGTTTATTCCACTCTTCAAATACAGCTTCGATGTTTTCTTTTGGATCCTTTACACCCCATTCACACTGGGCTATCACTCCACCTCTACCTGTGTCGAGAGCTTTTC
>JBMFMV010000026.1:15271-22272 GCA_049970495.1 bacterium | reverse complement strand
TTAGAAAACTCTAGTTTTTTAATCCAACTTTTCATAGTATTCTTATTATACAATGGTGTACCATAGAAAAGATGGATTTCTTTCTGCGGAGTTCCTACTCTTCCTCTCATTTATAAACTACTCCTTCTTCTATAATAGTAGTCTCACATGTTTAGTAACTTTTGCAGAAGGGGGGGAATTTGACTCAGTTTGAGGACACTTTTATAGAAGCCTCTTAACAACCAGTTTCCTCCTGCTCTTCAGATGATATTAGTATCAATAGAAACTTGAGAAGAACAGGAAGGATCATAATGTTTAATGAATTTATATCATTTCTTACTTTGTATACTTCCAGGCTTTCATAAAACTCGTATTAAAGATTGGGTGACTAAGGATAATTGGGCTTTACTTGGTGTAGCATTACATTCTCACCTTGGTAGGGCTTTAGTCTTTAATGAAGTATTACATCTACAGCAGATAGAGGTTTTGCCAAAACTAACATAATGTTTTGTTTAAATGAAATAAGAAAGAATATAAGAATCATTGGGTTATTTTAGGACTGCTAAGTCACTGGAAGTATAACAGAGTCATCTCAGTGATAAGGGCCAGCTATTTTATCTATAAGAACAAGGAAGATATCCAAGGAATTGAATAAAAGTAGACACCTGGAATTTGTGTTCATTCGAACCAGGACATAATAGTTTTACCTAAAACTGTCCCCAAAAATCAGGGATTTCTGAGAAACTACCCTGAGTTACATATATGAAATTTAATAACCCCTCATTGTCATATATCTTAGTCTTGCGATCACTTCATAATTGATGGGCAAACTAATTCAATGTAGATAAAACCTAATCTTTTTCAATAAACAAGCAAGATGCCTGTCCTACCAAGGTGAATATTATGGAAATTGCAACCTTATCTGATATTTGCGCAACAATTACGGATTTATCATTCCTCTTCTTCTACTAGCGCCTTTAGAAGTTTTACTGCGTTTTCTGCATCTTCTATATCTATCATTTCATGGGGGGAATGGACATATCTACAAGGTATAGAGAGTGTCCCACTTGGTATACCTGCAGATGTCCTTTGAATAGCAGCTGCATCTGTTCCTCCAAAGATTAAAATCTCTATCTGGTAAGGAATACTATTTTTCTCTGCAATACTTCTTAACTTTTCAACAATACTCCTATCACTTATAGATGCATTGTCTTTAATCTTGATGGCAGGTCCCTTTCCTAGTTCTATAGACATCCTTTTATATCCCTTAGGGGTATCAGACCAAGCAGTAACATCTAAGGCTACTGCAAAATCAGGTTTTATATTAAAAGCTACTACACTAGCTCCAACTAACCCCATTTCTTCTTGAACTGAAAAGGCTCCGTAAAGTTTATAATACGGATTGGACATCTTTATAGTCTCTATTAATACTGCACATCCAATTCTATCATCCATAGCCTTGGAAATAATTCTTTTACCTAAGTCTATAAAACCTGCAGAATATACACCAAAAGTTCCTATAGGCACAAGTCTTTCAGCCTCTTCTCGATTTTTGGCTCCTATATCAACAAAAATCTTATCAAAGTTAAGTTCTTTTAGATTCTTCTGCATATCCTGAGGGGTTTCTCCTTCTATCCCAACTACGCCTTCTATTCCAGAATCAGGGAAAACAATCCTACTTCCTATAAGGTTATAAGCAGAAATCCCACCTATAGCCTCTATTCTTATAAAGCCTTTATCATCTATAAATGATGATACTACACCTATCTCATCTATATGTGCATCTAAAAGGACCTTCTTATCGCTTCTTCCATTCTTCCAGACAATAAGATTCCCCAGTTTATCAATTTCATAACCATCTATAAAATTCCTTAACTCATTAAGGATAACCTCTCTAATTTTAGATTCTCGCCCGCTTGGAGAATTTACCTCTGTAAGTTTTCTTATAAGATCTTTCATAATCTAGCCTCCTTAGTTAGAAGTATAGAGACAAGTTTTAGGGTATTATCATAATCATCTAAATTTATAATTGACATTGGAGAGTGTATATACCTTGCTGGTATAGAGATAACCGCTGAAGGTATTCCTGCTAAGGTAGTAGCTATTCTCCTAGCATCGGTTCCTCCCACAGTCCTTCTTTTAATCTGATAAGGTATATTATTTTCTCTAGCAACATCTATTATCCATCTAAAGAGTCTTTCATCTACCACATAACCACTATGAGCAAAGGTTATAGCAGGCCCCTTGCCTAATTCTGTGGACCTTCTATCAGAAGGAAATTCTGGATTATCTCCAGAAGTAGTAGTTTCTATAACTATTGCCAGATCGGGGTTTATCCTCTCAGCGGATACACCTGCCCCTCTTAATCCAAGCTCCTCCTGAACTGAAAATACAAAATACGTCTCATAATATAAATCTATTCCATTCTCGATTATATCTATCAATATAGAACATCCACCTCTATCGTCTAAAGCTTTACCTGAAAACCAGCTCCCATGATTAATGGATTCTACAGAAAAGGCAACGAAATCTCCTATCTTAACCTTACTCTCCGCTTCTGTTTTCTTTGTCACTCCAATATCAACCTTTATACTCTCCATCTTAGGCGGATCATAAATTTCGTCTCTCTGTAGATGAATAGCCTTAAAACCTATAATTCCAGGTATTTCTTTCTCTCCTACAATTACCTTTTTGCCTATAATAGACCTTGTATCTATGCCCCCGAGAGGAATGATACTCAATTTTCCATCATCCTCTATATTTGATACCATAAAACCAACCTCATCCATATGGGCGCAGAGGAGTAGCTTCTTATCTGTTCTACCCTTCTTCATAGCGATAAGATTTCCTATAAGGTCTTCCTCTATGAAGTCTACTTTATCCCTAATCTTCTCTTTTATAAAATCTCTTACCTTCTTTTCATAACCAGAAACCCCTGAAAGTTCTGTCAATTCTTTCAGATACAAGTCTATTCACCTCCTCTGGCAATAAAATAACTGAGGAGTCTAGCGGTTTCTTCTATGTCTCTTATATTTACCACCTCATAAGGGGTATGCATATAACGTAGTGGAAGAGATATTAAAAGTGTAGGAATACCACCTCTTGTAATCTGTATAATGTCGGTATCAGTTCCACTTCTAGCACCTAAAGGTTCCATCTGATAACTAACAGATATACTCTCTGCTAGGCTCTTTAACTTCTCAAAGTAGCTATAGTCTATTACAGGTCCTATACCTAGAGCAGGTCCTTTTCCTAACTCTACCTTGGGCATAGAAGGAACTGGTACATCTCCATGAGTTACATCCAAGACTATAGCTAAATCAGGCTTCAATCTATAAGCAACCGTCTTTGCCCCTGGACTCCCATCCTCTTCCCTAATATTAAAGACAAAGTATGACTCTGCCTTAGGGATAAAATTATTCAAAAGCTCTAGAGTATAGAGTAATGTAACACAGCTTACTCTATTATCTAACGCCTTTCCAGTAAAGTATCTTTCAGAAAGTAAGAATGGCTCTGTAGAAAAGACGCCTATGTCTCCAATATTGACTTTATCCTGTCCATCGATTATATCGAGGAATAAATCGTCCAAAGAAGGGACCTTTTTTCTAGTCTCTTCTGTCTGTAGGTGAGGTTCAAGCATACCGACAACTCCCCAAGCTAGACTACCATCTCTAGTATAGACTTTTATTCTCTGTGATATTATCGCCTTTGGGTCTATTCCGCCAATAGTAGTAAATCTCCAATAATTATTAGACTCCTTCTTAGTGAGAAGGAAACCTATCTCATCAGTATGAGCAAAGAGGGCTATCTTTTTGCCCTGCCCCTCCCTTTTTACAATGAGATTTCCCAACTGATCAATATCAACAAAAACATTTGGAAATTTCTTGGCCTCCTCTTCTACAAGATGTATAACTCTATACTCATAACCCGAAGGACCATCTGCAGATGAGAGACTTCTTAAAACATCAGTTATTATCACCTTCTAGCCTCCTAAAATCCAAAAAATCTCCATCTAATTATACAAAGTAAATTTTGCAAGTTCAACTAGGTATAATCTCTGAGCTGTAATCACTTTTCAAAAAGAGAACTCCTTTCTGGCTAGATAAGGTCTATAGTATAGTCCTAGAGGTTAAGTAAGAAAAGAGGCCCAATAGTTGAATAGGGTAAGATATTATGATATACTTAATTGCAAATCTTCTCTCATTTAGAAAGAGATGAGAAGAGAAAGTTTAGTTAAGGAGGAGAAATATGGAGAAAGACAAAAAGATTTTTTTACCAGAGAGTGAGATTCCACAGAGATGGTATAATATCTTACCAGATCTACCAGAGCCTCTTCCCCCACCAATTAATCCGGCAACAAAAGAGCCTCTAAAACCAGAAGAGTTAGCAAAGATATTTCCAATGGAACTTATAAGGCAAGAGGCTAGTCAAGAAAGGTGGATTGAAATTCCAGATGAACTAATTAGAGTCTACAGAATGTGGAGACCAACACCACTCCATAGAGCCTATGAACTAGAAAAGGCACTAAAAACTCCAGCAAGGATCTATTACAAAAATGAAAGTGTAAGTCCACCAGGAAGTCATAAACCTAATACAGCAGTTGCACAAGCGTATTTTAATAAAAAAGAGGGGATAAAAAGGCTTACAACTGAGACAGGTGCAGGACAGTGGGGGAGCGCTTTAGCATTTGCTTGTAATCTATTCAATCTCGAGTGTACCGTTTATATGGTAAGGGTAAGCTATGAACAAAAGCCTTATAGAAAGATAATGATGCAGACTTGGGGAGCTACTGTTTATCCTTCACCAACAAATTTAACTAATTCTGGAAGAGCAGTCTTACAGGAGGATCCAGATTCTCCTGGAAGTCTAGGGGTAGCAATCTCTGAGGCGGTAGAAGATGCAGCTACTCACGATGATACAAATTACTCTCTAGGTAGTGTACTAAATCATGTAATATTGCATCAGACAATCATAGGGTTAGAAGCAGAAAAACAGTTACAAATAGCAGGGGAGAAAAAGCCAGATATAGTTATTGGATGCGTAGGCGGAGGGAGTAACTTCGGCGGAATAAGTATGCCTTTTGTAAGGAGAAGATTACAAGGAGAGGATATAAGATTCATTGCGGTTGAACCTTCAGCGTGTCCAAGTATTACTAAAGGAGTGTACAGATATGATTATGGAGATGTTGCAGGACTTACACCTCTACTTATGATGCATACATTGGGGCATAAATTTATTCCTCCAAGGCTTCATGCAGGTGGGTTACGTTATCATGGTATGGCTCCAATAGTTTCCCTCTTAGCTAAGAAAGGTATTGTAGAGGCAGTAAGTTATAACCAAAATCCAGTATTTGAAGCAGCGGTCTTTTTTGCTAAGACCGAAGGTATTATACCTGCACCAGAAACTGCTCATGCTATAAAAGCAGTTATAGATGAGGCAATAAAATGTAGAGAAACCGGAGAGGAGAAATGTATACTATTTAACTTTAGTGGCCATGGTCATTTTGACCTTTCTGCATATGAGGCATACTTTACTGGTAAGTTAGTCGACTACGTATATCCGGAAGAAAAGATCCAAGAAGCTCTAAAAGAGCTTCCTGTAATTTAAAAGTTTTAGGGGACGGATAAATCCGTCCCCACTTTATTGTTCTAATTTTTCTTGACTAACTCCTACTCTTTCTCTATCATCTATTAAAAATTTCTGGTAAGGAGTGATGAAAAATTGATAAAAGAATTCCTCATGATTCCTGGACCAACACCGGTACCTGATAGTGTGTTAAGAAAGATGGCTATGCCAATGATAAACCATAGGGGGAAGGAATTTGCCCAGGTCCTTAAGAATGTTACTGAAAAGATGAAGAGTGTATATCTTACAAAGAGTGACGTTATTCTTTTAACAGCATCTGGTTCTGGGGGAATGGAATCTGCAGTTGTTAACTTCTTATCTCCAGGTGATAAGGCTGTATTCTGCGTAACGGGAGCTTTTGGAGATAGATGGGCAAAGATGGCTCAAGTGTATGGAGCAGATGTTATTAGGATAGAAATACCAATAGGGGAGGGGGTAACACCTGAGATTCTAGAGGATACTCTAAAGAAAAATCCTGGAATAAAAGCTGTATACATAACACACAACGAGACATCTACTGCTATAACTAATGACCTTTCTAAAGTTGGGGAAATTGTCCATAGATATGGAGCTATTGTGGCTGTAGATGCTGTAAGCTCTTTGGGGGCGATAGAATTAAGGATGGATGAGTGGCAGCTAGATGTGGTAGTGACTGCTTCTCAGAAAGCACTAATGACTCCTCCAGGATTGGCATTTGTAGCTGTTAGTGAAAGGGCGTGGGAATTACATAAATCTGCTAAGATGCCAAGATTTTACTTCGACCTTGGAACAGCAAAGAAGATGGCGGAAAGCGGAGAAACACCTTTTACTCCTGCAGTTTCTCAGGTTTTTGCAATAGATACAGCGCTTGACATATTACTCTCGGAGGGATTAGTAAATTCTTGGAAGAGACATAAAATCTTGGGAAAAGCTGTTAGAGAGGGGGTAAAGGCTTTAAATCTAAAGCTCTTGGCTAAGGAAGAATTTGCTTCAAATGCTGTTACTGGTGTATATCCTCCAGAAGGTATTCCTGCAGACGAACTAAGAAGAAGGGTAAAAGAGAAGGGGGTAATACTAGCAGGTGGGCAAGGTTCGCTCAAAGGGAAGATATTCAGAATAGGGCATATAGGATACATACTAGATACTGATATTATAGTTACTCTATCTATTATTGGCAGGACCCTAAAGGAGATGGGATACAGCGTAGACCCTACGTCGGGAGTAGAGAAGGCACTGGAGGTCTTTAATGAAGGTTCTAATAGCTGATCCTATAAGTAAAAGTGGGATAGAACTCTTGTCTAAACACTGCGAAGTAGATGTAAAGACAGGACTTAGTAAGGAAAGTCTTATAGAGATAATACCTATCTATGATGCATTGATAGTCAGAAGTGAAACTAAGGTAGATAGAGATGTCATCT
>JBMFMV010000026.1:0-15261 GCA_049970495.1 bacterium | reverse complement strand
AATAGGGAGGGCAGGGGTAGGTGTAGATAACATAGATGTGGATGCAGCTACTGAAAGGGGCATTATAGTAGTAAATGCCCCTGAAGGTAATACTATCTCTGCCTGTGAACATACATTTGCTTTAATGCTATCTTTAGCAAGAAATATTCCTGATGCTAACGCCTCTCTTAAAAGAGGGGAATGGAAGAGAAAAGAGTTTGTAGGGGTGGAACTTTATGGAAAGACTCTAGGAGTGATTGGGTTAGGTAGGATAGGACTGGCGGTAAGTCAGAGGGCTTTAAGTTTTGGTATGGAAGTAATTGGCTATGACCCTTATATAACTAAAGAAAGAATTATTGAGATGGGGATTAAACCGGTAACTTTAGAAGAATTATACGCTAATAGCGATTTCATTACCTTACATACCCCTCTAACTTCTGATACAAGAAATCTTATAGATAAGTCAGCCTTCTTAAAGATGAAACGTGGAGTAAGGATTATAAACTGTGCTAGGGGGGGCATTATAAATGAGCAGGACCTTATATGGGCTATAGAGGAAGGGATAGTAGCAGGAGCAGCCATAGACGTATTTGAGAAAGAACCACCACCTAGTGATTCACCAGTCTTAAAGAATAATAAGATAATAGTAACACCTCACTTAGGAGCCTCTACTGTAGAAGCTCAGGAAAGAGTAGCTCAGATAGTGGTAGAAGATATACTAAGACTATTTAGAGGTGAACCAGTAAAGAATGGGGTAAATATAGGTACTATAAAAAATCCAGAGATATTTCCATTTATGAAGTTAGGAGACCTCCTAGGCAGATTTGCTGTTCAATTGATAGATACCCCGGTAAATAAGATAGATGTCGTATATAGCGGTAAAATAACAGAGTACGATTGTAATCCTATCACAGCAAGCACTATAGCCGGGGTTCTACAACAGGGTTTAACTGTTCCAGTAAATTTAGTGAATGCATTCTTGATAGCTAAACAGAGAGGAGTTTCTGTTTCAGAAAGAAGAATCTCTGAAACAGAAGGTTTCGAGAACCTAATAACTTTAGAGCTCAATGGGAACGTAAGAGTCTCCGGAACTCTTCTAGAGAATAAGGAAGCTAGACTTATAAAATACAACACCTACTATCTAAATGTAGCCTTTAGTACCCATATGCTTTTTACTGAACATATAGATGTTCCAGGAATTATAGGAAAGATAGGAACAATACTAGGAGCCAATAATATAAATATAGGATTTATGCAGGTAGGAAGAAGTGAAAGAGATGCGGTAATGATACTCTCTGTAGATAGTCCTGTAAGTGATGATATACTTCAAGAGATAAAAAAGATAAAAAATATAAAGCTAGTAAAGAGGGTCTATCTTGGAGAAAAGAGACTAGAGGAAGACTAGAATCAAAGATTAGAGATACCTATTATATATAAATATACCTCTAACCTACGATCTGCTTTGACCGGTCTCCACTTATCGACTGTCCAGTAGTAAGTAACAACTCTACTTCCAGGAGCAAGCTCTTTTTCTAGTTTCTCTCTAAGTTTCTCGTTAGTATGTTGTCTTAGAAATAGAGTAACTACAGTAGCTGAACTTAGATCTACTTTATAGAAGTTTCCATATTTTACTATTGCTTTACCTAAAGAGCCAGAGAATATAATCCTAAGCCAACTTATCAAAAATCTTATTGGGTCTATCTCGTAACCTATGGCTGTGGCACCGAAATCTTTGACAGCAGTTGTAACTATTCTTCCATCTCCTGCCCCCAAATCGTATAGGATATCATTAGGATTTACATTGGCTAATCTTAGCATTGCCTTTACTGATTCCATAGGGGTAGGACTCCAACCTGCGCCAAAAATTTCTGTCCACAAGATCCATATAAAGAAGAATATTAAAGAAGAAAAGACGATTAAAGAGAGTATCAGCATAAAAAATTACTCCTCAAGAGATCTGAGGATGGATATATTAGTCTTTGCCGTAAGGTCAATATCCTCCCATCCATCATTCTTTAGAACTCTTACTATAGGTCTTAAAGGGATATCTTTATTAATATCTATCACTATAGCAGTTTCTCCGGTACTAAGTAACACTATATCGCCAACAGGATATGGAGCTATGCTTCTAACAAAGACATTAACAATATCATAATCAAAGAGTGTTCCAGAGGCACCCATAATAAATTCCATTGCTTCGTTAGGAGGGTAAGCCTTTCTATAGATTCTATCAGATGTCATTGCATCATACACATCTGAGATACCTGCTATTCTAGAAAATATATGTATCTTTTCGCCCTTCAATCCTCTAGGATACCCAGTTCCATCCCATCTCTCATGGTGTTCCCATGCTACATGAGCAGATGTAGCAGGAAGATCTTTATCCTGCTCTATTATTCTCCTATATCCATGATAGGTATGAAATTTGACTATCTCATACTCTTCTAGAGTAAGCTTCTCGGGCTTATCCAATATCTCTTTTGGTACATCCAATTTACCTATGTCATGGAGCATACACCCAATACCCAAATCTCTCAAAAACCTATCATTATAACCAAGTTTCTTACCAACAATAATAGATATTACAGTTACACTTAATGAGTGAGAAAATATATAATTATCAAAACTCTTTATGTCGTGAAGATTAATTAGAATTTGATCACTATTTAATATCTCGTCGACTATATCGTTCACAATTTTCCTTATGGCTTCTGTATCTAGAGGAAGACCTTTACAACTCCTATGAAAACTATCTGATATAACTTTAAGAGCCTCCGTTCTTGTCTCTATACTTATAGGGTCTGGAATTATTATATCTTGCGATACTTCATCTTGTATGTATATATGAGTAATCCCTAACTCTTTCAACTGCTCTATATAAGAAGCAGTTAACTTCACCCCAGCGTTCAGAAGTACAGCTCCATCCTTTCTAAATATAGGGTATCCCAGGACATCCCCTGGTTTAGCCCAAGTTATCTTTATCCTTTTCATATAGATTCTTCTTCAGGATACGAACCTATTATCCTATAAGACCATACAACTTTACTTAATGACTCTAAAGCTTTTCTCACATGCTCTTCTTCTTTATGCCCTTGAAATTCCACAAAAAAGACAAACTCCCAGAGAACTTCTCTAGATGGACGAGATTGTATCATAGTCAAATTTACATTGTTCTCAGCAAAACATCTAAGGGTATTGAATAGAGCACCAGGTTTATGAGCTGTAGAGAACATTACCATAGTCTTATCTTTACCAGTAGCCTTATTCTCACTATTTCTTCCAATTATCAAGAATCTAGTACGATTATTTGGATCATCTTCAATTTTAGATGCAATAATCCTAAGTCCGAACTTTTCTGCTGCTATCTCTGAACCTATAGCTGCACTTTCACCATCTTTACTTGCCATTTCTACCGCCTTTGCTGTACTATTCGCCTCTATAAGATCTACTCCGAAGAAATTCTTCTCAAGATACTCTTTACACTGCCCAAATGCCTGAGGATGAGAATAAATCCTTTTTATCTCTTTTACATCCTCTCTAGCTATAAGATTATGAGATATAGGAATTATTACCTCTCCAATAATGTTTAAAGGAGAGCTCATAAACATATCTAATGTATAGTTTACCACACCCTCAGTAGAATTCTCTATTGGCACAACCCCTAATATCACCTCTCCTTTTTCTACAAGAGAGAAAACCTCAGGGATACTTCTGGCAGGTACATATATTGTGTCTCTACCAAACCTCTTAAGTGCTGCCATATGAGTAAATGTCCCTTCTGGTCCTAGGAAGGCGACTTTTAGAGTCCCTTCTAAAAGTCGACAAGAAGAGATAATCTCTCTAAATATATTTCTTACACTTTCATTAGGAAGTGGGCCATTATTGATAGTCAGAAGGTCTCTTAAATGACTTTCTTCTCTAGAGATATCTATAAATGGTTTATCACTTTTAAGTTTCTCTTTTCCTACCTCGATAACTACCTTTGCCCTTTCATTAAGTAGATTTAATATCTCTTTGTCTATTTTATCTATAATCTTTCTATACTTTTCAATCATTTGCAAGACTTAAACCATAGGATAGACTATCAACTAATGCCTGATAACTAGCTTCTAAAATATTAGAGGAGACCCCTACCGTACTCCAAGTAGTTCTACCATTTGTAGATTCTATTAAGACTCTTACTGTAGCAGATGTCCCTTGAGAACCCTCTAAAACTCTTACTTTATAGTCTGTGAGCTTTATCTCAGATAGTCTAGGGAAAAATCTTATCAGCGCCTTCCTTAATGCCTTATCTAATGCATCTACTGGGCCATTCCCCTCGCTGGCAGTATGCTCAAGAACCCCATTTACATTTATCTTGACAGTCCCTTCGCATATAATCTTGTCATCTATTTTATCTATAAATACCCTAAATCCTTGTACCTCAAAGGGAGGTTTATATATTCCTAGCATCTCTTTTACCAAAAGTTCAAAACTAGCTTCTGCACTTTCAAACTCATAACCCTGATACTCTAACTGCTTTACCCTTTCTAAGAGATTACTAACATTTAAATCATTCAGGTCTATCTCTAAACCTAACTCCTGTATCTTGTATAGTATATTTGACCTACCTGAAAGCTCAGAGATAAGAATCCTACGCCTATTACCAACAAGTTCGGGAGTTATATGTTCATATGTCCTAGGATTTTTTAATATAGCATTTACATGGACCCCACCCTTGTGCGCAAAGGCATATACCCCTACAAATGGCTGCCAATTTATGGGTGGATTATTCGCTATATCATCTACATAATGAGAAACCTCAAAGAGTTTTCTTAAAGATTCATCAGGGAGACATTTCATATTCAGCTTAAGCTGGATAATTGGAATACAAGAGCAAAGATTTGCATTACCACACCTCTCTCCATATCCATTTATCGTCCCTTGTACCTGTTTTATACCCTTCTCTACTGCTACAATAGTATTAGCAACAGCTAACTCACTATCATTATGAGCATGGATACCTAAAGGTGCCTTTATGTACTTTTTTACCTCTTCTATAGCATCTGCAACAAAACTTGGAAGACTTCCTCCATTTGTATCACACAGCACAATCCAATCTGCACCCTGCTCTTCTGCAACCTTCAGAGTTGCAATAGCATACTGTGGGTTATCTTTAAATCCATCAAAAAAGTGTTCTGCGTCAAAAATTACTTCTTTTCCCTGTGACTTTAAATAGCCAACTGAATCTGCAATGAGCTTTAGATTTTCCTCTAAAGTTGTATGAAGGACTTCTTTTACATGTAAACTCCAGCTTTTACCAAAGATAGCAATGCTAGGAGTATCTGCCTCTAATAATGCCTTTATGTTAGTATCCTCAGAAACTACCTTATCTACCCTCCTAGTACTTCCAAACGCTACTATTTTAGCATTTTTGAGACTAAGACTCTTAACCTCATTAAAGTATGCAGCATCTTTAGGATTTGAACCTGGCCATCCGCCTTCTATATAGTGAATACCAAGCTCATCTAATTTACGGGTAATCTTTAGCTTATCCTCAACACTAAAAGAGATCCCTTCGCGCTGAGCTCCATCTCTAAGCGTAGTATCATAGATATATATCATCTTTTATCACCCTCTAATAATCTTAAGACCTTATCTACCACAAGGTCCCCCATCTTTAAAGTATTAACAATCTCTCCCTCTACATTTATATCGGGAGTATGATATCCTTCCTTAAGTACCTCTTCTACAGCATTTTCAACAGTATTAGCTAGATCTTCTCTCTTTAGAGAATACCTTAAAAGAAGTGCAACTGTAAGTATAGTGGCAAGAGGATTAGCGATTCCCTTACCGGCTATATCTGGAGCAGAACCATGTATTGGTTCATAAAGGGCATACTTTTCTCCAATGCTAGCAGACGGTAACATACCTAGAGAGCCAAGGATAGCACCTGCCTCATCACTCAATATATCACCAAACATATTCTCTGTAAGCACCACATCAAAATCCTTGGGTCTTCTTATTAGTTGCATAGCACAATTATCCACATATAGATGTTCTACAGTAACCTGTGGGTAATCTTTAGCTTTCTCATTTACAACTTCTCTCCAAAGTCTAGAACTCTCTAATATATTTGCCTTATCAACAGAAGTAACTTTCTTTTTCCTAGAAAGAGAAATCTTAAAGGCAATATCTGTTATTCTCTCTATCTCATACCTATTATATACTAGTGTATCAATAGCCTTATCCCTATCTCTATATTTAGGCTCTCCAAAATATATACCCCCTGTAAGCTCCCTTAAGATTATGAGGTCTACCCCATCTATTATCTCGGGTCTTATAGGGGAAGCAGGGACTAGTGGCTTCATAGACTTTACTGGTCTTATATTGGCAAAAACACCAAGGTTTTTTCTTAAAGCCAAAAGTGCCTGTTCTGGTCTTTTAGAAACTTCTATATTATCCCATTTGGGTCCACCAACAGCTCCAAGAAATACTGCATCTGAATTTAATACAACATCTAAAGTCTCTTCTGGAAGTGGTTTTCCATATTTATCAACAGCAGCACCCCCAATAATAGCCTCCTCAAAAACAAGTCCAAGACTTAACTCTCTATCTAACGTTTTAAGCAATTTGACCCCTTCATTAACTACCTCTGGTCCAATTCCATCCCCTGGAAGAACAGCTATCTTAAACATTAAGTCCTAATCTCCTTCTAGTATAGTTTGTAAGTCCACCACTCTTTATAATTTCCATAAGTTGAGGCGGATAAGACTCCGATCTATATTCTCTATTCTTAGACTTATTATATATCCTTCCGGATTCTAATTCTATCTCTAGCATATCCCCTTCATCGCATTCTTCAACCGCCTCTTTACATATGAGCACAGGCAAGCCTACATTAATACTATTTCTAAAAAATATTCTAGCAAAGCTTACTGCTACTACTGCACCTATCCCCGCA
Organism: bacterium; assembly: GCA_049970495.1. Taxonomy (GTDB): domain Bacteria; phylum DUMJ01; class DUMJ01; order DUMJ01; family DUMJ01; genus DUMJ01. The sequence goes on along the minus strand of JBMFMV010000026.1, from coordinate 8,339 downwards.
CCTAAGATAGCAAGGGGGGCGTGCTCTCTTGAACTTCCACATCCAAAGTTTCTCCCAGCAACTATAATATCCCCTTTAGAAACTTTAGAGGGAAAAGTAGGATCTACACCCTCCATACAATGCTTACCCAACTCTAACCTATCCTGTGTTACCAAATATCTAGCCGGTATAATAACGTCTGTATCTATGTTATCTCCAAACTTCCATACCTTTCCAACCATAATTAACCTCCAAGATCTATATTGGTGTGAATTTTAACTTTAAAATAGCTTCAAGTCAAGGGAAATCAGAAATTTCATTTATACTTAAACCTTAACAAAAAGTTAATAAGTCCTTAATAATTTCTTAACAATATTAATCTATACTGTAAGTGTCGAAAGACATCAATACCAGGTAACCTCTCATAACCCACCTCCCTATAGAGCCCCCTCGGGGCTCTATAAATTTTTTAGGGGTTTATTACTATCTTTATCCGATCGGGAAGTTCCATAGCAGATAATGCTTTATTTATTTCTGTAAGGGGAAATTTATGAGTAATTATCCTACCCGGATCCACTTTACCCTTTTCCAGAAGGGATACGGCTTTAGTCATAACTCTAGGGTTGACAGAGAAAGAGGCATCTACTCTGGTTTCATTAAAGTGAATATCTGCAGGAGAAACTGGAATAGTGCCAGGAATAATAACACCAAACATATTCACTCTAGTTCCTCTTCTAGCTAATTCAAAAGTTAACTTGGCTGCTTCCAATACTCCTGTAGCTTCAAAGACTATATCAGGTCCATTGGGAATAATATCATACACAGCTTCTTTTGGATTTACCTTCTTAGAGTTAATTATATGGGTTGCCCCTAACTCTTTAGCTTTATTTAATCTCTCATCTACTACATCTATTACTATAGTATTCCCTGATCCTCCTGCTACAGCTAGCTCAAGAAGTAAAAGTCCCATAGCACCAGCCCCAATAATGACCACATCTTCTCCTAATCTAAGATTAGAATACTCAATCATCCCTTTATAAGAACCAGCTAGAGGTTCAGTTAAGGCTGCCGAATCAAAGGAGATATTCTTGGGTTTTCTGTATAAGACACTAGTAGGAACTGCTACATACTCTGCAAACCCTCCAGGTAAAACCACCTTCTGTCCTTCCCCACCAATAACTTTACCATTCCGGCAATAATGTCCAAATCCCAATCTGCAGTTATCACATTCCCCACAAGAGATAACCGGACTTAGTATTACCTCATCTCCTGGTCTCCAATTCTCAACCTCATCACCAATTTCCTCTATTACACCCGAAATCTCATGACCAAGTATCATTGGTGGAGTCCAATTTGTCCTCCTACCAGTATAGGCAGAATAATCTGTCTGACAGATCCCGCAAGACTTCACTCTAACAAGTACCTCATTTTTCTTTATACTTGGTTTAGGAACTTCTTTCAGTACCATCTGTCTTACACCCTCTAGAACAGCCGCTAACATCTTCTGATACCTCCTTTGCGATGTATTTGAGTGTATTTTATCATAAGATCGATAAGTTTATTTAAAATTAGGATGTTATGCTATAATATTACAGATAATGATTAATATTGAGAACTAAATGAACAGTTTAAAAAAGTCTTAGATTTGATGGAAAACACAGATAAAAACATCTTTATCACGGGTAAAGCTGGGACAGGCAAGTCAACCCTTCTAAATTACTTTAGGTCTATAACCAAAAAGAAGATAGTTGTCCTAGCACCTACAGAAGTCTCTGCTCTAAATATAGAAGGGGAAACTATTCACTTCTTCTTTGGTTTCAAGCCTAATGTAACTATACAGAACATTGAGGGAATTTTTCTTAAGAAACCCATAAAGAAATCTCATATTATGCTAGATAGACGCATTGTAGAATTTCTGACAAAATTTCAATACCAACTCTCAGAGAAGAAGGTTCCTTTAGAGGAGAAAATAAAAATAATCGAAAAGGCCATAGAAAAAGAAGCTAATTTATCTATAACTTATCTAAAACCAAGTGACGAGAAGTCTAAGAGGATTATAAAGCCTTATAAGATAGGTGAATTTTCCTATAATGGAAAGACCTTTCTTGGGGTATCGGCATACTGTTACAAGAGAAAAGAGGATAGGACGTTCAGAATTGATAGAATCCTAGAGATAGAAATACTAGATTCTGAAAATTCTCAAAAGATTTGAGGAGGTGTCTAAAATAAAAAACAGGATCCTAGTTATACTACTAGTCTATCAATTAGCACTTATTGTAATTGGATTTTTTCTATCGTCGATTGAGGATATAAGGATAGGTTTTATTAATATCCTCAAATCTCCAAGTATCCTTATAACAGACTATATAGCCATTGGAGGGCTAGGAGCTACATTTATAAATGCTGGACTTGTAGGCATCTCAGGTATCATAGTCGCATATTTAAGTAGAGCTAAGATCTCTGGACTTGTCATTGCTGGAGTTTTTACTATGTCAGGTTTTGCTATGTTTGGGAAAAATATATTCAACATCTGGCCTGTAATAGCGGGTGTATACACGTTTTCTCTGCTTACAAAAAGACCCCTTAAGAATTATATAGCCCCTTGTCTTTTCGGAACCACCTTGGCACCAACTGTAAGTCAGACTGCCTTTGGACTTGAATTTGGCATTATCAAGGGGATAATAATAGGTATCATTATGGGGATGCTTGTTTCCGCCCTTGCTAAGCACATATATAGCCTTCATATGGGATTCAACTTATATAATGTTGGAACAACAGGTGGTATTGTAGGAACGATTTACTACATAATGTTAAAAGGTTTTGGTTTTAAGATATTACCGGTTATGCATTGGGGTAAGAACCATACCGAAATTCTATTTCCAATATTACTTGTGTACTCTATCTCTTTTATTGTACTGGGGTTATTCTTAGAAGGGAATTTTATAGGACTAAAGAAAATATTAAAAGAGAGTGGTAGGCTAATAACTGACTTTGTTGAAATCACAGATCTAGGTAGTGTCCTCATAAATATGGGCATACTTGGATTAATAGGCCTAGCATATGTAAGGTTTGTAAGAGGAGACATAAATGGACCTGTAATAGCAGGGATCTTTACAATAATAGGTTTTGGAGCTTTGGGAAAACATATAAAGAATGTCATACCTATAATGTTAGGAGTTTATCTTATCTGTATTCCTAAGATATGGCTACACTCAGACCCTGGACCAATCTTAGCTGCCCTTTTTGGAACCACTCTAGCACCGTTTAGTGGAAAATTTGGACCTTTTATAGGCTTACTTGCTGGTATGCTTCATCTTCCTATGGTGATGCATGTCGGCGAGATGCACGGATACATGAATTTGTATAATAATGGTTTTTCTGGAGGACTTGTTGCTATAATTATAGTAGCAATACTTAGGGATCTAAAACCTAGACTGATAGAAGAGGAGATAAGATACTAATGGAGATACCAAGATTAATAAAGGTAAGACAGTTTTTTAAAAGAGAACGTATAGAGGATATAGAGGGTAAGGTAAGGGAGGAGATATCCAAACTAGAGATCTCTATAAAACCAGGTTCAGAGATAGCTATAGCAGTTGGTAGTAGAGGTATAAGAAATATTGATAGAATCGTAAAAGCTACTGTAGAGATGATAAAAGCACTTGGAGGAAAGCCATTTATAGTTCCGGCTATGGGTAGTCATGGAGGGGCTACTGCAGAAGGACAAAAGGAATTACTAGAGGGGTATGGAATTAAGGAAAACCTTATAGGAGCACCAATTAGGTCTTCTATGGATGTTGTGGAGTTGCCATCAGATGGATTGAAAAATAAAGTTTTTATGGATAAGATTGCCTACTCTGCAGATGGAACAGTAATAATAAATAGGGTAAAGCCACATACAGATTTTCATGGTGATATAGAAAGTGGCTTATTAAAGATGTGTGTAATAGGATTGGGGAAACACAGACAGGCTATAGAGATACATAGGTTTGGAACATACGGATTAAAATATCTAATTCCCCCCACCGCTAAGAGAATTATAGAGTACGGGAATATCATATTTGGTATTGGCATAGTTGAGAATGCTTACGATGAGACAATGATAGTAGAGGCAGTAAAACCGGAAGACTTCGAAGAGGCAGATAAAAGACTACTTAATATTGCAAGAGAGAACATGCCTTCATTACCTGTAGATAGACTAGACCTCTTGATAGTAGATGAGATGGGTAAAGATATAAGTGGGGCAGGGATGGATACTAATATTATAGGTAGGATATATATAGATGGAGAATCAGAACCAGAAAGACCAAAGATCACTAGAATTGTCGTCACCGACCTTACAGAAAATACTCATGGGAATGCCATAGGGATAGGACTTGCAGATTTTACTACCAAGAAGTTATTTAGTAAAATAGATTTCAACGCCACTTATCAGAATGCGGTAACAAGCACCTTTGTACTTAGAGGTAAGATACCCATTATTGCAGAAGACTCAAGAACTGCTATCGAATGGGCTTTAAGAACCTGCGGACCTATAGATATCGAAGATGCAAAGATTATAAGGATAAAAAATACACTAACTCTAAGTGAGTTATACGTATCACAGAGTGTTATAGATGAGATAAAAGATAAAGTAGAAGTCATTGGGAATTTTATAGACATATGTGATGAGAAAGGGGAACTATTACCCTTTTAAAAGGAGGAAGTATGAGGGAATGCAATGTTAATAGAAATTTAAAAAACTGTAACTGCTCTTATGAGCCCTGCTCAAGAAAGGGTATATGCTGTGAATGTATAGCGTACCATAGAAGCCATGGAGAATTACCAGCTTGTTATTTCCCTAGCGATATCGAAAGGACGTATGACCGCTCTATAACTAGATTTATCTCTATATATAAGAGATAAATTTATGATTAAACTTTCTGTAGTAGCAGATGATCTAACAGGGTCTCTTGATACTGGGGTTCAGTTTGCTAAAAGAGGGATATATACAAAGGTATATATCCAAAGATGGATCGGCAATATTGATAACGAGGTTACCGTTCTAGATACTGAAACTAGACATCTCCCATCAAGGGATGCCTATCTTAAATCTTTATTCCTTTTAAAATCTTTAGAGTATACCAACTATATCTACAAAAAGACAGACTCGACTCTTAGGGGAAATATCGGAGTAGAGCTTAAAGCTATGATAGATAATTTCAATTCTTCCATATTCTTTATCCCAGCATATCCGGAACAGGGAAGGATTACTAAAAATGGAGTCCAATACGTTGATGGGAAACCTATAGCAGAGAGTATATTCGCAAAGGACCCATTGAACCCTGTTAGAAAAAGTTTTATCCCAGATATTATAAGAGAACAAGCCGATATAAAGACATTCGTAGTCACGAAGGATAAATATGAAAGTGTACTAAACGACCATCTAGAGCTCGGGGTATACATCTTTGACGGAGAAACCAGAGAAGACTTAGATAGAATTGGGGGGTTATTAAAAGAGAGGAATCTTTTAAAGTATACTGCAGGTAGTGCAGGATTTGCACAAACTTTGACTAGACTAATAGATTTTAAAAGTAAATTGGACCCTTTAGAAATTTCCTTAAAAGCCCAGCCTCTCATTTTAATCTGTGGAAGTATAAATGAAAAATCGCTACAACAGATTGAGTATATAAAAAAACAGAGGAAAGTCTTAGACATAGTTCTTTCTCCAGAAGAAATCTTCAAAAAGAAAAGATTCTTTCCAAAGATATCCGACCTTAAAAACTGCGAAATAGTAGTAGTAAGAACAGTAGAAAAACCATCTGAGATAAAGATATACGAAGAATACGCAAGGGCCAACTCTATCAAGATAGAAGACTTACCATTAATAGTAACAAAAAGACTAGGAGAAATAGCTCAAAGACTTCTAATCAGGACAAGGCAGAATACACTCTTAGCCTTTGGTGGTGATACATTTTCATCTATAGTTAATAGACTTCACATCACATCTTTAATACCTCTTTTAGAGATAGATAAAGGTGTAGTTCTATCAACAATAGAAGAGAGATTGCTCTTTTTTATTACTAAAGCCGGTGGCTTTGGAGATGAGGATATAATTGAGAAGATATTAGTTTTAATTAAAAATAGAAATCTAGATTTATCTATGAGGGACTAAGATGCTTATAGGAATTACCATGGGAGATGCAAATGGAGTTGGGCCTGAGATAGTACTTAAGAGTTTTATTAAGGGTAATCTTAAAGAGAGATTTATTGTTATTGGCGACTATGATATCCTCCTATTTGCTAATGAATGCCTGGGGTATAATGTCCCATTAAGAAAGACATCTTCTCTTGACGATATTGATAGTAACTATTTAAACGTTATAGATCTAGGTATCTTAAGTAGAGACGATTTAACTATTGGCAAAGCATCTAGAAAAGCTGGATATGCTTCTGTAATGTATGTAGAGCAGGCTACAAAAATGGCATTAGAGGGAAAACTAGACGCTATAGTAACGCTTCCTATAAATAAATCCGCAGTAAGACTAACATTTCCCGATTTCACAGGGCATACTGAGTTTATAGCAGAGCTTTGCGGAGAAAAAGATTACACTATGATGTTAGCATCAGACAGACTTGTTGTAACCCATGTATCTACCCATGTATCTCTAAGAAATGCTGTAGAAATGGTCAAAGAGGAGAATGTATATAGAGTTGTAGTACTCACTTATAATACTCTTAAAAGATTTATAGCTAATCCAAAGATAGCTGTAGCAGGTTTAAATCCCCATGCAGGAGAAGATTCTGCATTTGGAGAAGAGGAAGAAAAAGAGATAAAGCCTGCAGTAGAAAGAGCTAGAAGAGATGGAATTGACGTAGAAGGACCTATATCCCCAGATACCGTCTTTTGGAAAGCCTATAATGGCCTATACTCTGCAGTTGTCTGTATGTACCACGACCAAGGACATATACCTGTAAAGTTATTAGACTTTGAGGGAGGAGTAAATATAACAATTGGGCTTAAAATAATAAGGACTTCTGTAGACCACGGAACTGCTTATGACATTGCATATAAAGGTATAGCTAATACAAAAAGTTTTGAAAATGCATTCAATTTCGCAGTAAAACTGATGAGAGGGTAAAAATTTGCACTATAAGAAGGAGGGCTTTTAGATGGAAGAAAGATTGATTCGAAAAAGGGTTGAAGAGTTATTATTAAAGATGACTCTTGAAGAAAAGATAGCACAACTCGGTTCAATACCATCAGGTAAGTTGATAGAAGATGGAAAATTTTCTAGAGAAAAAGCCAAGGAATTTCTGAAAAATGGGATAGGACAGATAACTAGAGTAGCAGGATACGCTGAGAGAGATCCTGAAAAATCGGTAGAACTTATAAATGAAATTCAGAGATTTTTAAAGGAGGAGACTAGGCTAGGTATACCAGCAATAATTCACGAAGAGTGTCTCTCAGGTGTTATGACTAAAGGAGCAACAACATTTCCACAGGCTATAGGAATGGCTAGTACATTCGAACCAGATGATATTCAAAAGATGAGTTCTATTATAAGAAAAGAGATGAAGGCATTTGGTGTTCATCAGGGGCTCTCTCCTGTTCTTGATATCCCTAGAGACCCTAGGTGGGGAAGGACAGAAGAAACATTTGGAGAAGATCCGTATCTTGTATCAAAGATGGCAGAAAGTTACATAAAAGGGCTTCAAGGAGAGGATTGGAAGGAAGGTATAATTGCTACGGTTAAACATTTTACAGCTTATGGTATATCGGAAGGTGGTAGAAACCTAGGTCCTGCTAGAGTATCTGAAAGAGAATTAAGAGAAGTATTTCTGTTTCCATTTGAAGTTGCAATAAGAAAGGCTAACGTAGGTTCTGTAATGAACGCCTATCATGAGATAGATGGAGTCCCATGCGCATCTTCTAAATTTTTATTGACAAAAATACTTAGAGAAGAATGGGGTTTCAAGGGATTTGTAGTTTCTGACTATTCAGCTATAGAGATGTTACACACATTCCACAAAGTAGCTAAAGACCTAAAGACTGCAGCTATAAAAGCCCTAGAAGCAGGAATTGATATAGAGCTACCAGAGACAAAATGTTATGGTGAACCACTTCTATCGGCTGTCAAAGAAGGAAATATATCCATTTCTGTTATAGATACAGCTGTAGCCAGAGTCTTAAAGGCAAAGATACTTCTAGGATTACTAGATGATATTATCTACGCAGATTCTATTAAGATAAGCTCTATTCTAGATAACCCGGAACACAGGGCATTTGCCAGAGAACTAGCCAGGAAATCCATCGTTTTATTGAAGAATGATGGTATACTGCCTATAAGTAAAGGGGTAAGAACTATTGCAGTTATAGG
>JBMFMV010000025.1:0-22949 GCA_049970495.1 bacterium | reverse complement strand
GGGGACACTTTTAACAAACCATATGTGAGCCACTGGAGCCGCAAGTTCTATATAACCCATCCTCTCTCTTCTTACTTTAGAAGAAGTAACCTCTACACCACACTTATCACATACTATCCCTTTATATCTTAGTTTCCTATACTTGCCGCAGTAGCATTCCCAATTTTTAGTAGGACCAAAAATCCTCTCACAGAAGAGCCCATCCATCTCTGGTTTGAATGTACGATAATTTATCGTCTCAGGCTTCTTTACCTCCCCATATATAATTTGGCCACCTACCCTTCTAGTCCCCCATTCCCTAATCTTCTCTGGAGAGGCAAGCTTTATCTGGATCTTTGTAAAACTACCCATATTAATTTTAGTTTCTTCTTTTTTAATCGCTTCCATCTTTCTCCATCCCTTCCGGATTTATATTAAACTCACTCCAGATCTCAAAGGGACTTCTTTCACCCTCCTCATCAATAGATATCTCCTTCCCATCTTTATCATATATAATTACATCCAAAGCCAATCCTCGAAGTTCTCTTATAAGGACCTTAAATGATTCAGGTATACCTGGGGTCTGAATCTTTTTACCCTTAATTATAGCCTCATAAGCCTTATTTCTTCCCTCTATATCGTCAGATTTAATAGTAAGCATTTCTTGAAGGGTATGACTAGCTCCATATGCCTCTAGAGCCCATACCTCCATCTCTCCAAATCTCTGACCACCAAACTGTGCTTTACCCCCTAGAGGCTGTTGTGTAACAAGTGAATATGGTCCTGTAGAACGTGCATGTATCTTATCATCTACTAAATGGATAAGCTTCATTATATACATATACCCAACAGTCACCGGACTATGGAAGGGTTCGCCAGTTCTACCATCGTATAGTATACACTTACCATTTTCGTCAAGACCCGGTATTTCTGTAATTAGTTCCTTTATGCCTTCAAAAATTTCCTCTTCTGTAGCACCATTAAAAACAGGTGTCTCTGCTATGAATCCTCTATGATTAGCTATAAGCCCCAGATGAGTCTCAAATATCTGACCTAGATTCATTCTAGAAGGAACCCCTAAAGGATTCAATACTACATCTACTGGGGTTCCATCAGGAAGATAAGGCATATCCTCTATGGGGAGTATGTTAGCTATAACGCCTTTATTACCATGTCTACCAGCTAACTTATCACCTATAGAAATCTTTCTCTTCTGCGCCACATAAACCTTTACTATCTTTAAAACACCTGGAGGAAGTTCATCCCCATTTTCCTTAGAAAATACCTGAGTCTTTATCACTATACCCCTCTCTCCAGGGGGAAGTCTCAAAGATGTATCTCTAACCTCCCTAGACTTCTCACCCAAAATAGCCCTAAGAAGTCTCTCTTCGGGAGTAAGCTCCGTCTCACCCTTAGGAGATACCTTACCAACGAGTATATCTCCTGCTTGGACTTCACTCCCTATCTTTATTATTCCATTTTCATCAAGGTTTCTTAAGGCCTCCTCACTAACATTAGGAACCTCCCTAGTTATCTCTTCTGGACCAACCTTGGTATCTCTTGCCTCTATCTCGTATTCTTCTATATGAATAGAGGTATATACGTCATCAATTACCAATCTTTCACTGATTAAAATAGCGTCTTCATAGTTATAACCTTCCCAAGGCATAAAGGCTACAAGAACATTCTGTCCAAGTGCCAATTCTCCTTGGTCGGTAGCCATACCATCTGCTATTACATCTCCTACTTCAACCCTGTCTCCTTTATTTACTATTACCCTATTGTTTATACACGTACTCTGATTAGACCTTACAAACTTTAATAATTCATAGATGTCCTCTTCACCATCATCTATCTCTACTATCACTCTATCAGCACTTACACTCTTAACTATCCCTGGTCTCTTAGCAGTTACAAGATATCCTGAATATTTAGGAACTATCTTCTCCAATCCTGTTCCTACTAGAGGGGCTTTAGGTCTAATAAGAGGAACAGCCTGCCTTTGCATATTAGCTCCCATAAGAGCTCTGCTAGCATCGTCGTGTTCTAAGAATGGTATAAGTGCAGCACTAACACCTACAATCTGGCTTGAAGAGACATCCATATATTGGACATGTTCTCTTGGAACCATAATAAATGTCCCTTTATATGCGCAAGGAACTTCAGCATCCAGTATATATCCATCCTCATCTATGTTAATATTTGCCTGAGCAATTCTATAATCTTTATCCTCATCGGCTGTAAAATACTCTACCTCATCGGTCACTCTTCCATTAATGACCTTCCAGTAAGGGGTCTCAATAAACCCCAACTCGTTTATCCTTGCATAGGTAGCTAGACTAGTTATCAAACCAATATTTGGACCTTCAGGCGTCTCTATAGGACAGAGCCTTCCATAATGAGTATGGTGCACGTCTCTGACCTCGAAACCTGCCCTCTCCCTGCTTAACCCACCAGGACCTAAAGCACTCACTCTTCTTTTATTGGTGAGTTCAGCTAGGGGATTTGTCTGATCCATAAATTGGCATAATTGGCTAGAATTAAAGAATTCTTTTATGGCTGCAGTTAGAGGCCTTATATTTATAAGCATCTGAGGAGTAGCCTTCTCCATATCTGCTTGTAGGCTCATCCTTTCTTTAATCATCCTCTCCATTCTAGTAAAACCGATACGAAATTGGTTCTGCAACATTTCACCAATACGTCTAACCCTTCTATTCCCCAGATGGTCTATATCATCTAGATGCTCCCTATACGGTTCCCCCTTTTCAGCCTTATCAATAAGCATAACCATATAATAAGCTATATTTACTAAATCTTCAGTTCTAAGAGTTCTTATATCTAGAGGAATGTTCTCATTAAACTTTCTGTTTAACTTATATCTACCAACCTTTCCTAAATCATATCTTTTACTATCAAAGAAAAGATCATGCATAAGTTTAATTGCATTATCTATATTTACAGGGGTGCCTGGACTAAGTCTTCTAAGTAGCTCTAAGAGAGCCTCTTCCCTAGTGTATGGTTTACCCTCTATCTTCAATGTCCTAGCTATAACTGACTCATAGGGTTTAAATCCTAAAACCAACTCATCTTCGTCATCAAAACATAGCGCTTTAAGAAGAAGTGTTAGAGGGATCTTCTTTCCTGTAGTGTCAACTCTAAAGAATATAGCACCTTCAACATCTGTCTCGTATTCTAGCCATACTCCCCTAGAAGGTATTAAAGCTGCACGAAATATAGGTCTACCACTTATATCTAATTGCGAATCAAAGTATACCCCTGGAGACCTAATTAGTTGGTTTATTATAACTTTCTCTGTCCCATTAATAATAAATGTTCCTCTTTCAGTCATCCAAGGGAGCTCACCTAGGTAGACTTCGCTCTCCTTTATCTCTCCAGTAATTTTACTTACTAATCTAACTTTAGCCTTAAGAGGAACACTGTAGGTAATACCTTTTTCCTTACACTCTATTTCAGAATATTTGGGTTCACCTGTACTGTGAGATATAAATTCGATATAATAGTTTTCGTTAAAGTCATATATAGGGGACACCTCTTTAAATACTTCTAAAAGACCCTCTTTTAGAAACCAGCTAAAAGACTCTAACTGGACATCTAATAAATTAGGAACCTCAAGTTTCTCTGGGGTTCTTTGGAATCTTTTTCTTAATTTTTCCCTTTTTGACAATATAACAGTCTCCACCTGTCAAATCACCTCGTGGATTATATTTTTAAAGACTAGAATATAATTGAGCCTATTACTTTCCCTTCTAAGTTTAAAATTTCTATTGACCTCTTGGTAGTGTCCAGTAAACCAAAGGTCCTTTCCTTTGCTTCCCCCAAAGGAATACTCGGGCTTCCAGGATTAAAGAAGACTATCCCCTCTTTTTTTTCTAGAAGAGGAACATGAGTATGACCAGAAATGACAATATCAAACCTATGTTCATTATCTAGGGAAAAAATCCAATCATTTAGATTTTTATCTCCATGATATATAAGGATTTTCAAACCGTCTATAAACAAGACACCATAAGGGGAGATAAAAGGAACCTTAATTAAGGTCTGATCTACTTCACTATCACAATTACCTTTAACTATAATTAAAGGTTTCTTATATTCATTTATTGCAGAAGCCAGTTCTCTAGGAGAATATCCTTCAGGGATAGGATTTTTAGGTCCATGGTACAAAATATCCCCTGATATTATCCAGAGATCAACATCTTTAGTTAACAGAGAATAAAAAACCTTATCCCACGCTATTTTACTACCGTGGATATCACTGGTAATACCTATTAGGCTCAAAATTCACCTCTTTTTTGTTCAAAAAATTAATGGTGCCGAGACCCAGACTCGAACTGGGGACACGTGGATTTTCAGTCCACTGCTCTACCAACTGAGCTATCTCGGCTTTTTTAAAATGGCGGGACCGACGAGATTCGAACTCGCGATCTCCTGCGTGACAGGCAGGTGTGTTAAACCAGCTACACCACGGCCCCGTATTATTAATTTTATTTTACCAAAATCTATATCACTTTGTCAATTGGTGCCGAGGGAGGGGCTTGAACCCTCACGGGGAACTCCCATACGCCCCTCAAACGTACGCGTCTGCCAATTCCGCCACCTCGGCGTGTTTTTATTATATTCCAATCCCCATATACTTGTCAATACCTATTATTTCATGTATAATCTAGGCAGTTAATAATAATCTTGTAAGGAGGTATTATAAAGGTGATAGCAGGACTTCAACTCTATACATTAAGGGAATTCTGTAAGACTCCAGAGGATATAGCTAATACCCTAAAAAAGGTTCGTGAAATAGGGTATCAGTTTGTTCAAGTCTCAGGCATAGGTCCTATAGATCCTAAAGAATTAAAAAAAATCCTAGATGATTTGGAACTAAAGGCACCTACAACCCACACAGCGTATCAAAGGATTGTGAATGAGACAGAAAAGGTAATAGAAGAGCATAAAATTCTTGGAGCACCCTATATAGTATGTCCAATATTACCTAGGGAACTCCATAATCCAGAAGGATATAAAAAGGCTGGAGAGGAACTGAGTAGGGCTGCAGAAATCATGAAAAAGGAAGGACTAACATTACTCTACCACAATCATGGTATAGAATTTCAGAAATACGACAGAAAACTTGGACTTGAGATACTATTTGAGAGTACTAAACCAGGACTATTAGGTATGGAGATAGATACATACTGGGTACAGTATGGTGGTGGAGACCCAGCATACTGGATAGAAAGGTTTGCTAATAATATGCCTATATGTCACTTCAAAGATATGGGGATAAAGGATAATACACAGATAATGCAGCCAATTGGAGAAGGAAATCTTAATTGGCAGGCTATAGTAAAGGCATGTGAAAGTGCTGGAGTGATCTATGCTATGGTAGAACTAGACCAATGCCCTCTCTACCCCATATGGGATGCAATTAAAATCAGTCTAGAGAATATGCTAAGCTGGGGTCTAACTACTAGCTAAATTTAGAATTCTTTCAAAGACGCTAATAAACTCAAACAGGTCGAATACGGGTTGCAGGACGTCCTCCTCCTTCTGAAGCATAAGTTTAAGCTCTTCCCAAACTTTTATCGCCGAATCTCTATCACCTCTGAGAAGATCTTTTAATATCACTGATAATTTATCCACTATATTCCTATGATAATCTAGGTATAACCATGATTTAGATAAAGCCTCGGACTTTAGAGATAGATTTTTCTTGATAGTAGGCTCAATATCATTGAGTATATCTTTTACCTTAATTAGGTCTTCTAAGAAACTAGGGGAGGAAGGACGTTCTCTTATAAAAGATAATGGTTCAAAGAGTGAAGACAACTTACTCAGATAGTTTCTTACTATAACACCATCAGAACCGTAAGCACTTGTAAAGTAGTCACTAATTAAGTCTTCAAAGCTAATATTATCATTCCAGAGGGTAGAGGCCATTACATACATAGGAAAGCCTGTCGGGAAAAATGCTCTTTGAATCTGGCAACTAATCAGTCCATTTAGCCCAACAGTCTTTAGGTTTTTAATATCCTCATATATAACCTTTGCAATCTTCATGTAACCAGGATCGGCGTAATGAGCCCACATTAGATGGTAATCAAAATCAAAGCTATCACCTCTAAATATCTTCTGCCACGCGCTTAAAAAAGCCAAGTTCTCTTCTATATTTTTTGGGAAGATGAGTTTATTCCGCTTATATTCAGGAATATTTAAGGAGGTATCTATAGGTTTAAACGTATCATTATAAGACCTGGTGATCGGGGCAAACATCATAATAAATCTATCAGGATTCTCTATACGCTCCTTTTCTGGTGGCCAGAGTAGGTCTACATACAGTAGAAAGACTATCTTTGTATCTATCCCTTTAGACGAAAGCTTTTTATCTAATTCGTTTAACATCATCACATAAAAGTCAGAAGGTAGCATCTTTCGACACTCTTCACACTCACACTGATTATTAGATCCATCTGCCAGCCAAAAGTGTAGTAAATCTATCTCTGGATGATTTTTTAAATACTCTACTATACTATCGGTTATTATATTTCTTACTTCTGGATTAGAGTAGCAGAGATTTGTATTCAATGGTATTCCTTCCCAAAGACCTCTTTTACCATTTATCTCTGCTGTATATTTAATATAATCTTCTGGTATTTCTCCTTCATATAGGTCCCAGCCAAGTCCTGGGATGCCAAAGGGCTCACATGTCCATCCATGACCAACTGCATGGTAGAGAAGACCCCTTTTCTTTATTTCCTTAGCCAGATTTCCAACAAACTCTCTTGCCTTTTCTACTGTAAAGGGTTCCTTCTCTTTTAGAGGATTATTTATATGAGAATACCATCTGTCAAAGAAAGTAAAACCTTCTCTAAACTGTATAAAGTAACTATTAAAACCAACCTTTGGAGCCCAATCTATAATGTCATAGACATTCTCATAACTTACCGCCCCTTCTATACATATCCCTCTATGTCTATAGGAGGCTTTCTCCATAACACTAATATCAACTGAAAAGATATTCTTCTGAGGGATTACTTCTCCATCTTTTCCCGGGCGAAACCACCTACAACCAATCTCTCTTAGAAATCTATAAACACCCAATAAGACACTCCTCTCATTTGTTCCAGCAATCACTCCCCCATTAGAGTGAAAATCTATGTATATTCCATCATCAAGTTTGGCATCTTTAACTTCAGGAATTCTTAAATTAAACTCTTCAAGAGTACCTAGATATATGGCACCTTCTAAGCTAGGTTCATAACTACTACCAGTTTCTATAATAACGTTCCTTTCACTGTCTATCTTTTCTATATAACTCTTTAGTTCTTTAGCTGCAAAATTAATTGTCTCAGTATCTCTAAGCTTGATAATTTTTAAAGTATCCATAAATAACCCTCCCTCAATTTATTTTAACTAAATCTAATTATAACATCATTATAGGCATTTTCAGATTATCCTTTAGGTGTTATAATTTACAAAGAACAATATCTCTTACTCAGGAGCATGTAAAGATGGAAAAGAGTAGATTAAGGATATACCCAGATGGTATAGAAGGAATGGTAGAAAAAGATATTACTTTACTAGAAGCATTAGAAAGGCTTGGGATAAAACTAGAGACCCTATGTGGTGGGGCAGGTTGGTGTGGGCAATGTATTGTAAAGGCAAGAGGAAATTTATCAGAAATAAACTCTAATGAGGAAAATCTCATTCCTGATGAGATGATTAGAGAAGGATATAGACTAGCATGTCAGACAGTAATAAAAGGGGATGCCAATGTAGAGATACCTCCACAAACAAGGGTATATACCCACCAGATACTTACAAGTGGTAAGACTATAGAAAAAGCTAAAATAAATCCAGCAATAAAGACCCTCAAACTAAAACTATTAACTCCAACACTAGAAGACCAGAGAGCCGATATAGAGAGAATAGAAGATGAGATCGGCAGAAAATTAACGATATCTGATATAAACATTTTGAAAGACATCCCAATAATCCTTAGAGAAAATGAGTTTAATCTAGAGGTTGTGCTCTATGGAGATACCCTCCTAGAGGTAAGAAAAGAAAGCGATAGAGCGGTCTACGGAATAGCGGTAGATATAGGTACTACAACTATAGTTGTATATCTACTAGATCTAACAAAGGGGGAGATAGATGTAGCATCTGCATTAAATCCTCAAGCCAAGAGGGGAGCAGATGTTATATCTAGAATAGATTACGCAGTTAAAGGTGGGTTAGAAGAATTAAAAGGTTTAGTTGTAGATGAGATTAACTCGCTAATAGAAGAACTATGTAAAAGACAAAGGATAGATCCTACCGATATCTACGAAGCTACAGTTGTTGGTAATACTACTATGATACATCTATTTCTGGGAGTTCCTCCGAATTACATAGCGGTTTCACCATATATCCCTGTTTTCACTAGACCCCTACTAATTAATGCTTCTCAAATAGGAATAGATATAAATCCAAGAGGTAAATGTTATATCCTACCAAATATTTCAAGTTATATTGGAGCAGATACGGTTGGGGTAATTCTAGCTACCGGACTCTATAAGAATGACGGGGTTAAACTTGCTTTAGATATAGGGACTAATGGTGAAATGGTTTTAAAGGTTGGAGAAAATCTCTTTGCCTGTTCTACAGCGGCTGGACCAGCATTTGAAGGAGCTAATATCACCTATGGGATGAGAGGGGCAAGAGGAGCTATTGATCATGTCATCATAGATGATGGGAGAATAAATGTCCATGTGATAGATGATGTCCCTCCTATAGGCATATGTGGATCAGGTCTTTTAGATGCAGTTGCCGTTATGATAGAGCTAGGAATCCTAGACGAGACAGGAAGGATTATCTACCCTGAAGGAGAACTTGCCAAAGACCTAGTACGTAAGGGTAGTAATGGATTAGAATTTGTTTTAAAAGCTAATGGAGGAGAAATCCCTATAAATCAGAGAGATGTAAGGGAGCTTCAACTAGCAAAGAGTGCAATTAGAGCGGGTATAGAAATACTTTTAGAAGAGGCTGGGAAAGACTATTCAGATATAGATACCGTATATCTAGCAGGGGCTTTTGGGACATACTTGAACCCGGAGAGTGCAATAAAAATAGGGCTACTTCCGCCTCTTCCTGTAAGCAGGGTATACTCAGTTGGGAATGCTGCAGGAGAAGGGGCAAAACTTGCCCTTATAGATAAAGATGTAAGAGACATAGCAGAGAAAGTTTCTAAGGAAGTCCGTTATATAGAACTCTCATCGAGGAAAGATTTTCAAGAGAAATTTATGGAATTCATGTATTTTGAGGCATATAGATGAGATATCTCACTCCTCCACCAGGATTTAGAGATTACCTCCCTGAAGAGGTAGAGAAAATAAGACTGGTAGAAGATACTATAAGGAAAGTCTCTGAGTCCTTTGGATACAGAGAAGTAATGACTTCAACATTAGAGTATGCTGATGTTATTCTATTAGGGACAAATACCAAGGACGATACACTTTTATACAAAGTGATAGATAGAGATGGAGCTTTGCTATCTATTAGACCGGAGTTTACGACTTCTATAGCAAGACTAGTTACTACTAGATATAAAATTACGGATAGTCCTTTTAGGTTTTACTATATAGGGAAGGTATTTAGGAATATACCGTTTCAACCTCTTATGCAGAAGGAATTTACACAGGGAGGAGCAGAATTAATAGGAGAACCTTCTCTATCCGGAGATATAGAGATTATTTCTTTAATAGAAGAGATATTTGAGAAATTGGGGCTAATTGTTCATATAGAGGTAAGCCATGCCAAGATTATACCAGCGATTATTGAAATTACAAATGCATCTATCTTAGAATCTATAAAGAATGGAGACTTTGTAAGTATAAAGTCCTACGTAGAGGATAAAAACATCCTATCTTTTCTAGAAGATCTTCCTTTCTTAAGCGGAGGAAAAGAGATAATAGAGGAAGCCTATAGGTACGTGGGGTATATACCTGGGTTAGAAGAACCGCTAGATCAACTTTCTCTCTTTATATCTGACATAGAAGATCTTGGCTATAAAAGGACAAAAGTAAATCTCGGTGTTATAAGGGATTTTGAGTATTATACAGGTATTACATTCGAGGGATATATAGAAGGCTTGGGATTACCAGTTGTAGGAGGGGGGAGATATGATGGTCTATTAGAGAGGTTTGGTGTGTCTCTACCTGCAACTGGATTTGCTATAGGGATAGAGCGAGTTGCCTCTAGAATTGTAAAAGAGAAAACTGAACCTGACTTGGTTATAGGCTATACCCAAGGGAGGTTTAGAGAGGCCATGAAACTAGCCAAAGAAAAGAGGAATGAAGGGCTTAGAGTCGAGACAGTTCTCTGTCTGAATGAAGGTATGTTGTCTAGTAGAAAAGGGAGGAATAAGATATTCTTATGCTAGCCATAGCCATCCCTTCTGGAAGATTAATGGAAGACTGCGTTAAATTATTTGAAACCTCTGGTATATGTTTTCCAAAGGAAGTTCTAGAGAGTAGAAGACTCTCAGGAACGAGTGAAAATTTAAAATTTCTTGTATGTAAACCTAAAGATGTGCCTATATATGTAGAGTATGGAACAGCAGATATTGGGGTGGTAGGAAAAGATGTTCTCCTAGAAGAAAGTCCTCAAGTCTATGAGCTTTATGATTTAGGCATAGGAAGATGTAAAATAGTTGTAGCTATACCAAATGATGCCAAGCCAGAAGACTTATTCTTTAAGGGTGATATCATAAGAGTAGCCACCAAATATCCAAAGATAGCTAGAGAATTTTTTAACAAGAAGGGAATATCCATAGAGATATTAAATCTAAGTGGTTCTATAGAGCTTGCCCCAGTTACAGGGATAGCAGATGTAATAGTAGATATAGTATCTACAGGAAGGACACTAAGAGAGAATAATTTAAAGGTCTGGGAAGAGATAACTACCTCTTCAGCCAGACTTATTGCCAACAGAGCTAGCTTACATATAAAGGTGGAAGAGATAAAAGATATCTTACAAAGGTTAAAGGGTGTTGTCAAACCACCTCTTTGACCTTCTCCTCTATACCAAACTGACTCATATACAGGTTGTAGTAGAATCCTCTCTTTCTAAGTAGTTCCTCATGAGTACCTCTCTCAACTATTTCCCCATTATTTATCACCAGTATCATATCGGCATTACGGATAGTGCTAAGACGATGGGCGATAACAAAACTGGTACGCCCCTTCATCAGGTTTAACATAGCAGATTGTATCTGCTTTTCGGTCTTTGTATCAACATTACTTGTAGCTTCATCAAGTATTAGTATAGCTGGATCTGCCAGGATAGCTCTAGCTATGGCAAGTAACTGTCTCTGTCCCTGGCTTAAGTTCTCACCACCATCAGTTAGCACAGTATCGTACCCCTTTGGAAGTCTCAGAATAAAGTGTTCTGCGTTAGCAAGCCTTGCCGCCTCTATTACCTCTTGGTCTGTAGCATCTAAACGACCATACCTTATATTCTCTTTTATAGACTCAGAGAAGAGATACGTATCTTGCAAAACTATTCCTAACAGAGAACGGAGGCAACTCCTTTTTATCTTTCTTATATCTACACCATCTATCAGGATAGCTCCATTATCTATATCATAGAACCTAGTTAATAGGTTAACTATTGTAGTTTTACCCGCGCCTGTTGGCCCAACTAAGGCAATAGTCTGTCCAGGTTTTACATGAAAGTTTATATCCTTTAGTACTGGTATACCTTCTTTATAGGAGAAGTAAACATTCTTAAACTCAACCTCGCCTTTAACATCCTTTAGCTCTACTGCATCAGGAGGGTCTATTGGTTCTGGTGGTTCATCTATAACCTTGAATACCCTTTCAGCACTAGCTATAGCGGACTGTACCATATTAAATAGATTTGCTAGTTCGTTTATAGGACGAGTAAACTGTCTAGAATAGATTATAAAACTAGCTACCGTTCCTACACTTACTATCGACTTAACAGCAAACCAACCTCCAAAGCCTGCAATGATTGCAAAGCTTAAGTTGTTTACAACATTCATAAGTGGACCCATAACTCCGGCAAATATCTGAGCTCTAATACCAACTTTTCTTAGCTCTTCATTTACTGCTTCGAACTTCTCTATTTCCTTCTTTTCTCTAGCAAAGATCTTTACAACCTTAAGTCCATTTATATTTTCCTCAGCTATACTGTTAAGCTGTCCTAGTATTGTCTGATTGTTTAGAAAACTTTCTCTAGTGCGTGATGAGATCAAAGTAGTAATAAGAAGAGTCAATGGTATCGCTATCATACTTACAAGTGTAAGGATAGGGCTCATCCTAAGCATTATAACAATTGTACCTATGATAGAGACAATACTAGAAAACATCTGAGTTAAACTCATTCCTAATGACATATTTATGGTATCTATATCGTTAGTCAGTCTACTCATTACGTCTCCATGAGGGGTGTTATCGAAGAAACGTAGTGGTAAACTCTGTAATTTATTAAATAGGTCTCTTCGTAAACTAAAGACTATACGCTGAACAGTATTCACGCTGATATACCCTTGTAACCATACAAGGAGCGAGTTCACCACATATAGACATGCCATAAAAACTACAAGGTATAAAAGCCCTTTAAAATTCTTAGGAATTATATAGTCATCAATAGCCTTACCTATAAGATAAGGACCAGCTAACATTAAGAGTGAGGTAATAATTACTAGTAAAAAGATTAATAGAAGTCTAAACCTATGAGGTTTGAGATACTCCCAAAGCCTCTTTAAAGTCTCTTTAGGATTTCCTGGCTTTACGCCACCATGAATAAGATGACCTCTAGGAGGACCAAAACCAGGTCCCCTAACTCCAGGACCCCTAAAAGCTGGAACTGTTACCCCTCTCTGTTCTCTACGATTAGGCATCGACCAATACCTCCTCTCCTATCTGTGATTTATATATCTCCTGATATAGTGGACAACTCTGTAATAACTCTTCATGTTTACCCTGAGCTATAAGTTCTCCATCATCGAGAACCAAAATCTTATCAGCATTCATAATGGTACTTATACGCTGGGCTATAATAAAGGTTGTACATCTTTTGAGTCCCCTTAGCCCCTTTAAGATACGCTGTTCAGTAGCAAGGTCTACCGCACTTGTACAGTCATCCAAGATTAATATAGTAGGTTTCTTTATAATAGCCCTTGCTATGGCTATCCTCTGTTTTTGTCCACCAGAAAGGTCAACTCCACGCTGTCCGATTACAGTATCATATCCCTCAGAAAAACTCATTATAAAATCATGAGCCTGTGCTATCTTAGCAGCCTCTATTATCTCCTCATCTGTAGCAGATTCATTTCCCCAAAGTATATTCTCCTTTATAGTCCCAGAGAAGAGAATCGTCTCTTGGGGGACAGCACTTATAGCAGACCTTAATATATCTAGGTCAATCTCTCTAACATCCCTTCCGTCTATAAGGATTCTACCAGAGGAGACATCATATAGACGTGGTATTAGATTAACTAAAGTGGATTTTCCTGAACCGGTAGTCCCTAATATGGCAACTACCTCTCCTGGTGAAGCAGTGAATGATATATCCTTAAGTACCAGCTCTCCGCCAAAGCCATCATAACTAAAAGATACATTTTCAAATACAACCTCTCCACCAGTTATTGGGGTCTTATCTGCATTTGGAGAATTCTTTATATCTATCTCGGCTTCTAGTATTTCATTTACACGATCAGCAGATGCACTTGCCCTACTTATAAACACGAAGATATTTCCTATCATCATCAAAGAAAATAGAATTTGGGTCATATAGTTCACTGAAGCCATTATCTGCCCTACATGCATATCTCCCCTATCTACCAATAAACCTCCAAACCAAAGGGCTGCTGTAACACCCAGATTCATAATTAGCATCATAAGAGGCATAAAGGTTATCATTAGCATAAAAGCGTTCAATGATGCACGCATTAAGTCTTCATTAGCCTCATTAAATCTAGACCTCTCTAACTCTTCTCTGACAAAAGCCTTTACAACACGAATTCCAAGTAAATTTTCTAGTATAACCGAATTTAGCTTATCTATCTTCTGTTGAACTATAGTAAAGAGAGGAAAACTTCTTTTAACTAAGTGGATAAAAATAAATATCAAAAGAGGAACAACCAAAACAAGTATAGAGGCAAGTTTATAGTTAATAGATATCATCATAACAATGCCACCTAAGAATAGTAACGGAGCTCTGACAACAATTCTCAAAGACATCATTACAAGGTTCTGCAATTGAGTTATGTCATTAGTAAGTCGAGTTATCAGGGTAGAAGCCTTAAACTTATCTAGAGTTGAAAAAGAAAAAGACTGAATCTTTTTAAATACACTAGCCCTTAAGTCTGTCCCAAAGCCTTGACTAGCTATAGTCGAAGTAATAGTACATCCTACTCCTCCTATCATCCCTATAAAGGCTATACCAACCATTAATAGACCAGTCCTCAGGATAAAATAGAGGTCTCCCTTTACTATCCCATAGTCAACTATCCTAGCAAGTAGTGTTGGCTGAGATAAGTCACAGATAACTTCAATTATCATGAGTATAGGAGCTAAAATAGCTACCTTCCAATAAGGTTTCAGATAAATCAACAGTTTTTTCATCATCTACCTCCAGCTATTATTTAGATAGCTAACAAATTTCCTCACCATTGTTTACCTTCTTTAGATTATCTCTTATCTGGATAAAAAATCTCCTAAGTAAGACCTTTTCTTCAAGAGTAAAGCCAGCAAAACACTCTTCTTCTAGCATTTTCATTATCTCTTCTACATCCTTTTTTAAATCTCTACCCTTTTTTGTAAGATAAACTCTAGAGACACGCATGTCTTTGGGGTCAGGCTCTCTCTTTAGTAACCCTGCCTTTTCCATCCTTTTTAACACAGCTGTTACAGTAGAAGGCTTAAGTCTCAACTTCTCTGCAATCTCTTTCTGTGTCAAACCATCTTTTTCCCAGAGCATACTTAAAATCGGAGGCTGCCCTTTATGAAGACCAATCTTACCTAGAAGGTGATGGTGCCTTATAAAGTGCTGTCTTATAACTTGCCATAATAATAGATGTAGACTCTCTTCTTCCTTATTAAACATGTTTCATCTCACCCTATTATTTAGATATCTAAATAATATCACAGTTAAGTTACCCATGTCAATAAGATGAAAAAGATTGACTCTTTGATTTCTTACGTAGAGTATTTGATGCTTACTAAAAGATTATTTTTTTGAGACTATGCCCTTCACAACTAACAGAGAAAAGTCATTGAGAGTGGGTTATCATATAAATACCTAGAGTAGCAAAAAAGTTAGGACTTACTCTTACTTCCTTATCTTTGGCTAAATAGTATGCCCTAACTATCCTAATATTTTTGATTTTACAGTAATCCTCAAAGTCTCTTATACTCAACGGATGGACATCGGGAGTCTCATACCAAGTATAGTTAAATCCTCCTATAGAGGAAGGAATCCTTCCTCTACAGAGGATATAAAACCTTACCCTCCAATGTCCAAAGTTTGGAAAGCTTACTATGACAAATCTAGCCACCCTTAGAGAATGGGTAAGTACCAGTTCAGGATTTCTAACCTCTTGAAGCGTCTGACTTATTATAATGTAGTCATAAGCCTTGTCAGGATACTCAGGAAGAACCTCCTCCATATCCCCTTGATAGACTGTAATGCCCCTAGCTATACTTTCGGAAACCCTCTGACCATTTATCTCTATCCCTTTACCCTTTATATTTTTCTCTTTTTTTAGATATGCCAAAAGTTCACCATTTCCACATCCTAAGTCTAGGACTTTAGAATTTTCAGCTATAAGATTTCTTATAATCTCGTAATCTCTTCTCATTCTATCTCCTCATATACATACTTTAGAAAACTACTTATAATACGAGTCTGCTCTTCTGCCTCGAGGAGGAATGCATCATGTCCATATGAAGACTCTATCTCCCTATACGTAACATCTATCCCATTCGCTTCTAAAGCCCTAACTATCTCTTTAGATTGAGAAGGAGGATAGAGCCAATCGGAGGTAAACGATATTACCAGAAACTTTATATGGGTAGAATTACTAAAAGCTTCGAAAAGAGAACCATACCCATCTGCCAAATCAAAGTAGTCTATAGCCTTTGTAATATACAAATAACTATTAGCATCAAAACGCTGAGTAAAACTAAGCCCTTGATGATGGAGATAACTCTCTACTTCAAAGTCAATAGAAAAGTCATATCCATACTTTTCTTTCTGTCTCAACCTTCTACCAAACTTCTGTTCCATAGATTCTTCGCTTAAATATGTTATATGACCAACCATACGAGCAATAGCTAATCCAGTATTAGGAGGAGTCTTATCATAGTAGTCTCCTCTATTCCAATTTGGATCACTCATTATTGCTTGTCTTCCAACTTCATTAAATGCAATCTGCATAGCCTTATTTCTACTAGCAGTAGCTATGGGAATAGCAGATCTCACCCTCTCTGGATAACTTACTGTCCATTGAAGAACTTGCATACCTCCCATAGATCCACCAGCTACACATAGAAGTTTTTCTATCCCTAGATAATCAATAAGGTGCCTCTGAGCATTTACCATATCCTTTATTGTTATGACTGGGAAATCAAGCCCATACGGTTTTCCTGTAGCAGGATTTATAGAGGAAGGTCCGGTTGAGCCTTTACATCCCCCAATAACATTTGAGCATATGACAAAATACTTATTTGTATCAAACGCCTTTCCCGGTCCAACCATATTATCCCACCAGCCAGGCTTCCTGTCCCCTTTGTGATATCCAGCTACATGAGCGTCTCCAGAGAGGGCATGCAGTATCAATATAGCATTAGTCTTGTCTTTATTTAGTTCTCCATAAGTTTCGTAGGCAAGGGTGATAGGACCCAACTTTTCTCCACTCTCCAATTTTAACTCATTTGGTGGATAAGCAAATGTATAATACTGTGTCTCTACATAGTAGACTTCTTCCATCTCTACACCTTACTGAGCGCTTGATCTATATCATAGATTATATCATCTACACTCTCTAAGCCAATAGAAAGCCTTATAAAATCTGGAGTTACTCCAGCTGCTATCTGCTCTTCAGGTTTTAACTGAGCATGGGTAGTGCTAGCTGGATGAATAACTAATGACTTTGCATCACCTATATTAGCCAGATGAGAAAGAAGCTTCACATTATTCACAAACCTCTTCCCTGCTTCTAATCCCCCTTTAACACCAAAGCCTATTATTGCACCAAAAAGGTTTCTCTTAAAATATTTCTTAGCTATATTATAATAAGGGTTATCTGGAAGGCCAGGATAGTTTACCCAACTTACCTTTGGGTGACTCTTTAAGAATTCTGCTACTTTCATAGCATTTTGACTGTGTCTCTCCATTCTTATAGGTAAAGTTTCAAGACCTAATAAGAAGAGAAATGCATTAAAGGGGCTCATACATGCCCCAAGGTCTCTCATCAGTTGAAGTCTAGCCTTGACTATATAGGCTGAATCGCCAAACTTTTCTAAATACTTAAGGCCATGATAGGTAGGATCCGGCTCAGTAATTTCAGGAAACTTTCCGTTATTCCAATTGAACCTGCCGCTATCAACTATAACCCCACCTATAGAAGTCCCATGCCCCCCTATGAATTTAGTGGCTGAATGAATTACTATATCTGCTCCGTGTTCTATAGGTCTAACAAGATACGGAGAAGGAATCGTATTATCTATAATCAAAGGAATTCCAGCCTCATGAGCAATATCTGCCACCTTTTCTATATCTAGCGTATCTAGCTTTGGATTTCCAAGCGTCTCGGCATAGATAGCCCTTGTCTTAGAAGTGATAGCCTTTCTAAAATTCTCCGGATCTGATGGGTCTACAAAACGAACGGTTATTCCGACCTTCTTTAGTGTTGATGAAAAAAGGGTATAAGTTCCACCATAAAGACTCATACTTGATACTATCTCGTCTCCCTCTTTAGCTATATTTAATACAGCAATAAGTTCAGCAGCCTGACCTGAGGCGGTAGCTAATGCTCCTACTCCACCTTCAAGAAGGGCAACTCTCTTTTCAAATACACTTACAGTAGGGTTCATTATTCTAGAGTATATATTCCCTTCTTCTTCTACAGCAAATAGTCTAGCTGCGTGTTCAGTATCTCTGAAAAGATACGAGGTAGTTTGATATATAGGTACCGCCCTAGATAGACTATATGGATCAACCTCCTGCCCGCCATGTAAAGCTAAAGTTTCAAAACCCCATTCTCTTTCCATAATTAACCTCCTAAATAGATTTTAGTAGCTATAATTATAATAATTTTTATTAAAATAGTCAAAGATCCTCTAAACTCAGAATTAAATACAAAAAATATTATACGACAAAATATAGTTGTGCTAAAATAGTCTAAAAAGAATCGAAAAGGAAAGGAGAATAGCATGAGAAAAGAATCCATGACTCCAAAAGAGAGATGGCTAGCAGTATTAAGAGGAGAAAAACCAGATAGATTGCCTATGGACTATTGGGCAACTCAAGAGACAACTACAAATCTAATGAAATATTTGGGTTGTTCTACTATAGAAGAACTCTATAATAAACTCCATATAGACAGACCAGTAGGGGTAGCTCCTAGATATATAGGACCAAAGCTAGAACCACATACAGATATGTATGGATGTAAGTATAGAGAGGTAGATTATGGTACCGGTGTTTATTCAGAGTGTATATATAATCCACTAGCCCAATACAAAACGGTGGAAGAGATAGAGAAAAACTACGTATGGCCCAGTGTAGACTGGTTTGACTATAGCGTAATTCCAGAACAGATAAAGGGGAAAGAAGATTATCCTGTCCAAGGTGGTGGATCAGAGCCCTTTTTAATATATAAAAATCTTAGAGGTCAGGAACAAGCATTTATAGACCTTATATTATATCCAGATATCGTTGAATACTGTTTAGATAAGCTATTTGACTTTTGCTATGAGAATACGATAAGAATATATGAGCAGATTCCAGGGAAGGTAACATTTTCCTACATAGCAGAAGATATGGGTGGAGAGACAGACCTTATGATATCCCCAGAACATATAAGAAAATTTTTATTACCTAGGATGAAAAGAATGATAGATTTAGCCCATCAAGCTGGAGTATATGCATTCCATCACAATGATGGAGCCATAAGAAAAATAATCCCAGACCTTATAGAGATTGGGATAGATATATTAAACCCTATACAGTGGCGATGTAAAGGAATGGATAGGAGAGAGCTAAAGAGGGATTTTGGAGATAGGTTAGTATTCCATGGAGGAGTAGACAACCAATATACGCTTGCGTTTGGTTCTGTAGAGGAGGTAAAGAAAGAGGTAATAGAGAATATAGAGATATTAGGCTATGATGGTAAATACATAATAGCTCCCTGTCACAATATACAATCAATAAGTCCACCAGAGAATATAGTGGCAATGTATGAAACTGGTTATGAATATGGATGGCTCTAGTAGATGCTACTATTAACCTTTAATCTTCCGATATTTATAAGCGTACTTGAGATTAGATATCCAAAGAGGCTGCCTATAACTGTATAGGTAATATCCTCCCAGTCTGGGAAGTCATCTATTAGATATTCTTTAGAAAATTCTAGGAGTATAACTATTGTCATTCCTATTATAAAAGAGCCTGTTAGAGCGGTGATTGTAGTAGTTAAAACAAAACCCCAAGTAAAGTGTAGCTGCTTATCCTGTGGGATAATGGTAAATAGTTTTTTAATTTTGGTATTGGCATAAGCAGGTTCAATAGCTAATAAAAAGATTAAGAAGAATATAATTATAACATGTATTATTCTCAAAATTCCTCCTAGTTGGGACTATACTTTGTTATAATTTTAATCAAAAAGAGACCCCTTTTTCAAGAAAATTAGGATAGATGCTCCTAAACTCAAAACAGAAATTTTGTGATAAAATATTTATGACTAGCATGAACTCTAAGATAAGGAGAATGAGTTGAAGGAAAAAGGGAGGAGTTTTAATAGGGGCTACAATAAGGTTATCTTAACAAGGATATTTAAAATATTTCAAAAAATCAGGGATTTGAATTATCCCAGTTTAGATAGATTACTAGAAGAGATCTCATTTGAGGTAGGCAAAGTATCTAAAAGGACCATAAAAAGAGATATCGCC
Source organism: bacterium (assembly GCA_049970495.1). Taxonomy (GTDB): domain Bacteria; phylum DUMJ01; class DUMJ01; order DUMJ01; family DUMJ01; genus DUMJ01. The sequence continues at coordinate 2,781 of JBMFMV010000025.1, read as the reverse complement.
ACTCTAAAATATGACTTAAATCTACCGATAGAATATGACAGAGCAAGAGGAGGTTATTATCTAGCAGAAAAATGTGAATTTCCATTTCCTCCTTTGAGTGGAGGAGAGGTTATCTCCCTTCTAATAGCGACCAATCTTCTTCAACAATTCAAGGGAACACCTCTAGAAAAGAGTCTCTCATCTCTAGAAAAGAAGATAGAATTTCTGCTCTCAGACAAAATCTCCATAAATCCAAAAGAATTAGAAATGGCACTCTCAGTGAATATGGCTTATATAAAGCTTAAAACTGATATAAGCGATATCTTCGATAAGATATTCAAAGCAATAAGAGAAAAATATAGGGTCCTTGTTAGATATCATTCATTAAGCTCCAATGAGACAAAAGAGAGAAAGATTGATCCCTACCATATATACAACTTTCAGGGAGTATGGTATTTCTGCGGATACTGTCACTTAAGAAAAGAGATCAGAGACTTTGCACTTGATAGAATCACCAGTATAAAGATTCTTAATGAGAAATTCGAGTTTCAGAAGGATTTTAACCTGAAAGATTACTTAAATCGGGCATTCAGGATTTATAAGGGTGATACTCAAAAGATAAGGATATGGTTTGACTCTTATCAAGCCAGATGGATAAAAGAGAGGATATGGCATGAGAGTCAAGAGATAGAAGAATTAGAAAATGGTGAAATAGTCTTAACCATAGAGGGCAACATAGAAGAGATAAAAAGATGGGTTATGAGTTATGGTTCACATTGTAAAGTTTTAGAACCAGAATCCTTAAAAAAGGAGATAGAAGAGGAAGTTAAAAAGCTAAGTAAACTTTACAATACCGAGATAGGTCTATTAAGAAGCTAGATTAAATCCCTAATCGGTCTTCAAAATAAATATTCTCTTGGCAAGGGCTTCCTGTTCTCTCCAGTAGCCAAAGACTATTCCTCTAGGTAAAAGCCTATTGATAGTCTTTTTATATTTAGGAGATATCGGATTTGGTTTAAATTTAGACAGGGGAGTCTGTGGTAATGGTAAAAAGGTATGCGCATGAATCTTCGCCCCTTTACTCGCAAGATCTTCTATAACCTTTACTGTTTCCTCAACATCTCTTTCTGTCTCAAATGGTAATCCAAATATAAAGTCCACATTAACAGTAAAACCTAATTTCTTAGCAATAGATACTGCATTATACACATCAGATACAGTATGTCCCCTATGCATAAGCTCTAAAATTCTATCACTCCCAGATTGAGCCCCAATAGTTATATTTCGATTGTTACCATATCTAAGTATGAGTTCAAGTGTCTCTTCTTTTACCTGCTCGGGTCTAATCTCGGAAGGAAAGGTTCCTATAAAGATCCTTCCACTAGAACCGATAATCTCTCTTATCCCTTTAAAAAGCGTCTCAAGAAGCCCTAGATTTAAAGTCCTCCCATCCTGGGAGCCATATGAAAAGATAGAAGGCGCAATAAACCTCACATCAGTAAGTTTTTTATCCCTCATAATCTTGAGACACTCAAATATCTTTTCTAAACTTCTATGCCTAGGAACCATACCAAATATTCTTGGGGTCTGACAAAAGTAACAACCAAAAGGACAACCTCTTGAAATCTCTATTGGATTAAATTTTTCGAATCTAAGAGAAAAAGGCATATATCTATCAAGATTAACTGGTTCCCTATGTCCTGTAAAATAGGGTTTATCATTTCTATCTAAGAAAGAGATACCTTTTATACTGAAATAATCCTCATCTTTAATAATCTTATCTAGGAGTTCCAATAGTGTCTCTTCCCCTTCCCCTCTAATAACAAGATCAAAACCCATCTTCAATGTACCAATAGGGTCTCCTGTCGGATGCGGACCACCTGCTATAGCCAATATTCTGTTACCATATTTATCTTTTATAGATTTAATTATTTCTTGAATATCCCAGAGTTGAGGAGTCAAAAAAGAAAAAGCTAAGACAATCTTTCTAAAACCTTCTATAATCTCCTCTAGAGTTTGCAACAATTCTACCTGGTCTTCTGCAAAGTATATCTCTAGAACTTCGATAAGTGGAGTACTCTCTATAGCTCCAAGCAAGACATTGAAACTATACCTATTGCCTCTAGTATAAAATAGAACCAATGCACAATCTTTTCTCATCAGAAATATTATACATAAAAACAATTTACAAAACAGCCCCTAACTGATAAAATGCTTTTAGCTAAATAAAATTGTTAGGAGAGGTCTTAAATAGATGAATATATATGTCTTGGTAAAACAGGTACCAGCTACAGATAAGGTGAAGATAGATGAGGCTACAGGCACTATGAAAAGAGAAGAGGTAGAGGCTGTAATTAATCCGCTAGACCTCTATGCAATAGAGACCGCTCTAGAGATAAAAGAGATGTATAAAGGAGATATCCGTATCACTGCCATCTCCATGGGTCCACTAAAGGCTGAAGAAGTTTTGAAAGAAGCTATCGCTATGGGATGTGATGAAGGAATTTTACTATCTGACAAGGCATTTGCAGGTGCAGATACCTGGGCTACTTCTTATACGATAGCCACACTTATAAAAAGGCTTAATCATTTCTCATTAATAATAACAGGAGAGAGAGCAACAGACGGAGAGACAGGGCAGGTAGGTCCAAGTCTAGCAGGACAGTTAGCCTTACCAATAGTTACATATATAAGTAAGATATTAGAGATTAATGAGGGGTATATTATCCTAGAAAGGGAGACAGAAGAGGGAACAGAGGTAATTAAGATGAGTCTTCCAGGGGTGATATCGGTGACAAAGGC
>JBMFMV010000024.1:0-23729 GCA_049970495.1 bacterium | reverse complement strand
AGTTGTAACCATCCTGTAGCCTCCTTTTTTAGAATAAATATAACATAAGCTACAGGATGGTTCTTCTTTTTACTAATGTTGAGGAAACAATCTAATTTCGGGTAGATTATTTTGAGGAATGTCGCAAAATTGTATTTTTATTATGAGCTATGGTAAAATAAATAAAGTTTAGGAATTCTATCAAGATAGAAAAATATTAGAAGGAGTGATATAATGAATTCAAAGGAGTTGCTATTAAAGGCGATACATAATGGAGAGGTAGAAAGGATACCTTGGGTTCCATTCGTAGGTTGTCATGCTGCAAGTCTTATAGGAGTTGATGCGGAAGAATATTTCAAAAATGATAAGTATATAGTAGAAGGGGTAATGAAAGCTTTTGAGTTATATAGACCGGATGGATTACCAGTAACATTTGACCTCCAAGTGGAAGCTGAAGCTTTGGGATGTAAACTTGTATATTCAGAGACAAACCCTCCTTCGGTAGCGTCGCATCCATTAGCTGAAGGGAAAAGCCTTGAAGATTTAAAGATACCTACTGAAGAGGATGGAAGATTTCCAATAATTTTAAACGCCGCTAGGGAAATAGTTAAGGGGTTAGGAGATAAGATAGCATTATATGGCCTTGTAGTTGGTCCTTTTACTCTAGCTTTACACCTTAAAGGAACAGATATATTTTATCAGATGACAGATGAACCGGAGGAGATTCATAAACTTATGAGTTTCTGCCAGAAAGTTTCGATGAATAGCGCCAGGATGTATATGGATGCTGGCGTAGATGTAGTAGCCATTGTAGACCCCATGACTTCACAGATATCTCCAAGTAGCTTTAAAGAATTTGTTTCTCCATATATAACTCCGATATTCAAATATATTAGAGAGAAAGGCAGAGCATCTTCTCTCTTTGTCTGTGGCAATGCTACAAGAAATATAGAAGTTATGTGTAAATGCCAGCCTGATAACATATCAATAGATGAGAATGTTGACCTTGGATACGCTAAAGAGATTTGTCATCAGTATGGCGTATCTATTGGTGGAAACATAAGACTTACTGTAACTATGCTCTTTGGAACACCATTAGACAATATAAGAGAGGTAGAAAATCTTATGCAGATAGGAGGAAAAAAGGGGTATATCCTTTCTCCAGGTTGTGATATGCCATTTAATACGCCTCCAGAGAATGTAAAGGCAATAGTAAGTGCAGTCTATGGAGAAGTAGCTGAATTTATGAAGCAGGATATAAAGAATGACTTTGAAGAATTTGATGTAGAGCTACCAGATTATGATAGCGAGAAAAAGGTTATCTTAGATGTAATCACTTTAGATTCAGAATCCTGTGCCCCATGCCAATATGTTGTAGAAGCGGTAAAATCTGCAGTTAAGGGATTAGAAGATAAGGTAGAATGGAAAGAATATAAGATAAAAGAAAAAGAATCAGTAGCTCGCATGATAAAATTAAAGGTTCCCAATATACCTACTATATGTATAGATGGTAAGCCCGTATACATAAGTATTATCCCCTCAGTAGAAGAATTAAAAAGCACTATAGAGAAGGCAATAGCAGATAAAGGACTATAAGAAAATTGAGAGGCAGGGTATGGGAATTAGGATAGATGTAGTATCTTTAAAAGACCCATGTTCTGCCTGTAATATTATATATGGCTTAATAAAAGAGATTATGAGTAAGCTTAAGAGGAAATATAGCTTTTTAGATATTAACTACATAGAAATCAAAGACTTTAAAGAGATCTATTCTATAGAAGGGTTGGAAGTAGAAAAATTTCCAGCAATAATAATAAATGGTGAGCAATTCACAGCTGGGACAATTCCTGATATAAAAGAACTAGAAAGAATAATCTTAAAGGAGATAAAATGAAAAAGATAGACCTAATTATTATAGGGGGATTCTTAGGGGCAGGTAAGACTACATCGATAGTTAGTATAACTAAATATCTCTTAGAAAAAGGCAGAAAGATTGGTGTTATAACAAACGATCAGGGAAGTGATTTAGTAGATTCAAACTTTCTAAGGTCGACTGGTTTGTCCGTTCTTGAGGTAAAAGAAGGTTGTTTCTGTTGTAACTTTGATCAGTTTGTAGAAAAGATCTATAATTTTACTGAGCGTGATACTCCAGATATTATTTTAGCCGAGCCAGTAGGCAGCTGCACTGATTTGATAGCTACTATATTTAAACCCTTAGAGAGAGATTATTTAGATAAGATTAATCTTAAGCCCTTATCAATAGTAGTTGACCCCAAGAGATTGAAGAAGTTGATGGTTGAAAGAAGGTCAATTTTCCATTCTGAGATAAACTATCTATTTCAGAAACAATTAGAAGAGGCAAATATAATTGTACTGAACAAGATAGATATACTAACTTCAGAAGAGATAAAGGAAATGAATAGTTTTCTGAGAGAGAATTTTCATAATGTAGAAATAGTGAATGTTTCATCTAAGAACGGAATAAATATAGAAGAATGGATAGAAAAGATCTTTAGTATTTCTCCAAATGATAGGATACTAGAGTTAGACTATGAGATTTACGGAGCAGCAGAAGGTAGACTTGGATGGCTAAATGCTACTTTTAAAATAACTGGGAAGAGTATTGATGTAAATTCCTTCCTTACAGACCTACTAAAAGAAATAAGACAGGCTTTTTTTAATAACCAAAGCGAAATAGCACATCTTAAGGCTTATGGAATTTCTACAAATGATTGGGCTAAGGCTAGTATAGTGTCAATAGAAGATCCTATAAGTTTTGATAAAATTTCAGGATTCAATGGAGATATATGGAATATAGTAATAAATGCAAGGGTTGATATAGAACCTGAAAGATTAAAGTTTGTTACTTTAAAAACTTTAGACCTATTAAAGGAGAAATACAAAGTTGAGATTCATAGTCCAAATATCCAGTGTTTTAGACCTAAGAAGCCTACTCCTAAGTATAGACTTTTAGAATGAGTATTTGACAGTAATAATCAAGTGATAGGTAAGTAAGGAATTCATGTTTAATCTTTAAATCAAAAGCTAAGTCTAGAAGTCGGAGACTATTGATTTTGTCGAAAAATTTGGTATACTATTTTATAGGTTCGGGGCGTGGCGCAACTTGGCTAGCGCGCTTGGTTTGGGACCAAGAGGTTGAAGGTTCAAATCCTTTCGCCCCGACCAATGCGCCCATAGCTCAGGTGGATAGAGCAACAGACTTCTAATCTGTGGGTCGCGGGTTCGAGTCCTGCTGGGCGCGCCATTGGTGAATGTAGCTCAATTGGTTAGAGCGCTGGACTGTGGATCCAGATGTTGGGGGTTCGAGTCCCCTCATTCACCCCATTTTTATTGCGCCTGTAGCTCAATTGGACAGAGCAGCGGACTTCGGATCCGCTTGTTGGGGGTTCGAGTCCTCTCAGGCGCGCCAAAATATATTTAAGAATATTTTCCATTCCAGCTCTAGATGATTTTTTTATTTCTACATTGGGCTCTCGAACATAGTAACTCTCTTTATAGAATAAGATTTGGATTAACTTATTATTAGCCAATCTGAAACAATACCCTTTGAGACAGAACTCTTGTGTTATAATAGTCTTAATCACCAATAATCTTTTAGGAGGGAATTAGGATGAGATACTTGGAATTACCCCAAGTTATTGTCTACGGAATTGATAGTATCGATTCTTTAGGTGGAGAGGTAAAGAAGTTAGGAACAAAACCTCTTATTGTCTGTGGTAAGACTTCTGCCAAGAAGAGCGGAGCTATAGATAGGGCCATAAATTCATTAAGTAAGCAAGGTATAACTCCAGAGGTTTTTGATAAGGTAAACCCTGAACCAGAAGTCGGAGATGTTGAGATGGGAGTTGAAATTGCCAAGTCTTTTGGGGCAGATGTAATAATAGGTATCGGTGGTGGAAGTCCTATGGATGTGGCTAAAGGGATAGCTGTTTGCCTAAAGATAGGAAAGCCTATCACAGCCTTAAAAGGTGAAGAAATAAAAGAGTCTTTGCCTGTTGTGAACATACCGACAACTGCAGGAACAGGTAGCGAAGTAACTAGGTTTGCCGTTTTTACAGATCCAACGATAAAAGAGAAGTTTGTAGTAAGGGGACCAGGAATAGTACCTAAGGTGGCTATAATAGATCCTTCTCTAACGTATTCTATGCCGCCTAATGTAGCTGCAAGTAGCGGAATAGACGCCCTCTCTCATGCTATTGAATCATATATGTCCAATAGATCTACCCTTACTACTGATATGTTAGCCATATCTGCTATAGATTTTATAAATAAGTATCTAGAAGAATCCGTTAATACTGGTAATCCATCGGCTAGAGAAAAGATTGCTTATGCATCTTTCTGGGCTGGTATGTCTTTTAATAATTCCTCTGTAGTCCTAGTTCATGCTATGTCAAGACCTTTAGGAGCATTCTTCCATATACCTCATGGTGTATCTAATGGGATATTATTACCATATATAGTTAGATTTAATGCTTCAAATATTGGGGATAAATTAGATACATTGAGAAAAATTCTAGGAAAAGATCCTTGGGATAGGATTTGGGAGCTCCTTGAGAGGATAAATCTTCCCACCAAGATATCGCAAGTTGTTAAAGAGGAGATAGACTTTGCCCCTTTAGTGGAGCAGGTTCTTAATAATGCCAGTACATTCAATAATCCAAGACCAGTAAGTAGAGAGGATGTATTTAGACTTTATAAAGAGGCGCTTTAAATACAGTGAAACGGCTCCTATTAGTTGGATATTTTGGTTTTGATAACCTTGGAGATGAGTTGTTACTCATCTCCCTTTTAGATTACCTTAAGAAAAATCTACCCGATGTCAAACCATTAGTGCTTTATAGTAAAATATTACCAGAAGTATATGGTGCCGAAGTTGTTCCAAGAAGAAAGCTTATTAGTGGTATAAAAAGGGCAGATGGGGTATGCTTTGCAGGTGGTAGTATTCTTCAAGACGTAACCAGCTTAAGAAGTTTACTCTATTATTTAGGAATAATCTTATTATCTTTTATTATGGGGAAACAGGTAATAATGATATCCCAAGGTATTGGTCCCATCAGAAGTAGTTTAGGTAAAAGACTTTTAAAAATTCTTAATCTCGTCTATTCTATAAGCGTCAGGGATGTAAACTCCTTTAAATTATTAGATACTTTTGGTATCTGTAGACCTAAACGCTATTTAGGTAATGATCTAGTCCTCTTCCTAGACTTAGAAGTTCTAAAAAATATCTCTTCTATAGATAAGAAAAGAGATATCCTCATAGCAGTAAGAGAGTTTGCAGGCTTTAAAGAAGAGGAATTTTTAAAGGCACTTATTAGATTTAGGGATAAATATGGTATAAACATGGCTATCTTAGTTACTCATAAGTTAGAGGATAGGTATATCTCTGAGAGATTTGCAAAAAGACTTAATTGTGACTTGATTTTTTGGGAAGACCCAATCTCCATACTCCCTACTATACTATCCTCTAGGTTTGTCATTAGTATGAGGCTTCATCCACTTATCCTTTCTGCCCTCTTAGGTATCCCATTTTTGGGCATAAAATATGATCCAAAAGTTGCGGCATTTATCTCACTCTTTCCCAATGTTTATAGCCTAGATGTTAATAGCCCCACAGAAAAGATAGAGAAAGTTCTTTCTTTGTCTTGGGAGAATAGGGATAAGACGGTTTCTAGTCTACTAAGTTTTAAGAATACAGCATTAAATAGAGACGGTACTTTTCAGCCATTATGTGATATATATGATCTTTGGTTTAAAGATAAATAATGTAAATAGAGAGGAAGCTCTCAGATATATAGAAGGTTTCTTTGGAGAAGAGAGGTTTCATTATATTGTTACCCTTAATCCGGAAGGTGTGGTTATTGCTCAAAAGAACAGACAATTTAGTTCTGTTATAAATGAGGCTGATTTAGTAGTAGCTGATGGAAGCTGGCTTGTAAGGGCTGCTAGATTTTTAGGAGAAGATATAAAAGAGAGGGTAGCTGGAATAGATCTTCTTTTAGAGATACTTAAACTATGTGAAGATAGGGGTTTTTCTGTATATCTTTTAGGAGCAAAAGAAGAAGTTATCTCATCTGCTAAGAAGAGATTAGAAAAAATACTCCCAGGAATAAGGATTCTGGGAATTCATAATGGGTATTTTAATGCTGAGGAAGAGAAGAAAATTGTAGAGGAGATAAAATCTTTAAAGCCAGACTTTCTAGTGGTAGGTTTAGGTATGCCTAAACAGGAAATTTGGATGAGCCAACATAGAGATCTGCCAGTAAAGGTTGCAATAGGTGTAGGAGGAAGTTTTGATGTAATAAGTGGCAATATCCCTAGAGCTCCCTACTGGATGCAGACTATGGGGCTGGAATGGTTTTATAGAATCTTAAAGGACCCTAAGCGCATAAAGAGGATATCATTTATACCAAGATTTTTCCTTCTAGTGCTAAAAGTTAAGTTAGGTATAGTATAATGTTAGTATTATGAAGATAATAGATATTTACTTATTTAAAGAAGTTTTATCTCCCTTTATATTTGGTATATTAGGCTTTTCTTTTATATTATCAGCTAGTCTTCTCTTTAACCTTGTTGATTTATTTATAAACAGGGGGGTTTCTCTGATTAATATAATAAAGATACTCTTCTACGAATTCCCTGGAGTGTTAACAATAAGTTTTCCTATCTCTGCTTTATTTGCTACTCTACTTGGCTTAAATAGATTAGCTAGAGAAGGAGAAATTACCGCTCTTCGTATAGGAGGTATAAGACTCTCTAGAATATTCTTACCAATAATAATATTCGGGATAATAGTAAGTATAGGGAATTTTGTCATAAGTGAGTTTATAGCCCCTTGGTCGGTCCATCAGGGTGAAACACTTATAAGAGAAGCGATATTTAAAGACCCTCTACCACTTATACAGAGTAATGTCTTTTTTAAGGCTCCAAATAACAAGTATGTATATCTATCTAGATATGATCCAAGCACAAGGATGGGTAATGATATATTGCTCTATTCTATCCCAGGTAATTCTGAACCTCAGGTAATATCTGCTAAAAGGGTTAGAGTAGAAGATAAGGAATGGATTTTAGAAGATGGAGCTATTCATTATTATGATAATGAGGGAATTATAAATCTCCAGAGTAAGTTTAAGAGGCTCTCTCTAAACTTGGATGTAGATGTTGGTACATTCTACAAAGGTCAGAAGACTACTGAGGAGATGAGTGCTAGAGAATTAAAGGAAAGGATAGATTCTTTTAAGAAATCAGGTATAGACACACGTAATCTTGAGGTTGATTATCATCTAAAGTTTTCCATAGTCTTTGCCGCTTCAGTGCTTTCATTCCTTGGTGCTCCTATAAGTATTCTTCCTGTTAGGGGTGGCAAATATTATGGCCTAAGTATGAGTCTAATTATAGTCTTTATCTATTATATCTTCTTGGCTTTGGGAAGGGCATTAGCTAGAAATGGAATATTTTCTTCAATATTTGGGGTTTGGTTTCCTAATATAATTGGTTTTATAATTGGTATATTTCTTATACTCTATAAGGAGAAGAAGGGGTAGATATGTTTAAAGATAGGATTAATGCAGGTATAAAGTTGGGTCTGGCTCTTAGAGATTTTAATATTGAAGACCCTATAGTTTTGGGAATTCCTAGGGGTGGGGTTATAGTAGCTGTGGAAGTTGCTAAGATACTTAAAGCTCCTTTAGATATAGCAATAGCAAGAAAAATTGGAGCTCCATTTGATAGGGAATATGCAATAGGAGCTATAAACTCACTAGGGAGTGTAATCCTTAATGAGGCTAGTATAAGGGAATTAGGTATTCCAAATGATTATATAGAGAAGACAGTGAAGGAAGAGCTAGAAGAAATTAAGAGAAGATTATCTATATATAGAGGAGAAAGAGATACTATAAACATAAGAGATAAGTCAGTTATTATAGTGGATGATGGTTTGGCTACTGGCTTAACTACGTTATCAGTCGTAAAAGGAGTAAAGGTTAACAACCCTAAAAAGATAATAGTTGCAGTCCCTGTAGCGTCATATGAGGCAATTAAGAGAATAGAAGGGGAAGCAGAAGTATTTGCCTTATATGTTCCAGAGTATTTTTATGCGGTTGGACAGTTCTACGAAGATTTTCATCAGGTTACTGATGAAGAGGTTATATATGCTTTAAATTCAGTATGGACGGAGTCATAAAAATGAGAGTATTTCTTATAGTTATAGATGGAATTGGGATAGGAGAGCTTCCTGATGCCTACAAGTATGGGGATCAAGGAAGCAATACCCTAGGTAATACAGTAAAAGTTCTTGGTGAGCTTAATATACCTAATCTTTTAAGTCTAGGATTAGGAGAGCTGGTTGAAGGGCTCCCTAAAAGTCCATATATTATTGGTGCTTATGGCAAGATGATGGAGAAGTCTGTTGGGAAAGATACTCTTATAGGACATTGGGAGATGATGGGAATTATAACTACTGAGGACTTCCCAACGTATCCAAACGGGTTTCCACCAGAAGTTATTTCTAGGTTTGAAAGCGAGATAGGGAAAAAGGTCTTGGGTAATAAGCCTGCATCAGGGACAGAAATTATTAAAGAGCTTGGAGAATTACATATGAAGACGAGTTATCCTATAGTCTACACCTCTGCAGACAGTGTATTTCAGATCGCTGCGCATGAAGAGGTTATACCTGTAGAGGAACTTTATAGATACTGTCAGATAGCTAGGAGAATATTAACAGGAAAACATAGGGTAGCTAGAGTTATAGCTAGGCCATTCCTTGGTAAGCCTGGGAGTTTCTATAGAACAGAGCGCAGAAGGGATTTTTCTCTCCCACCTCCAAGTGAGACGGTTTTAGATGTTCTCTGTAGAGAAGGAATAATTACTATAGGTTTGGGAAAGATAGAGGATATCTTCAGTAATCAAGGGTTAGTTGAATCCAATCATACCCACAGTAATGAAGAAACTATGTCAGCCATCATAGAGATAGAAAAGGGTAGAAATGAAGATCTATTAGCCTTTGCTAATCTTTCTGATTTTGATACTATTTATGCCCACAGGAATAATCCTAAAGGACTTGCAGAAGCTCTAGAACGTTTTGATGTTATGTTAAAAGATGTGATAGAGAATCTAAAGGAAGATGACCTACTCATAGTCTGTGCTGACCATGGTAATGACCCTACAACTCCTAGTACTGACCATTCAAGAGAATATACTCCACTTCTGGTTAGGGGCCTTAATAATCTTCCCAAGTTTTTAGGGGTAAGAGAGACCTTTGCCGACGTAGGGGCATCTATATTAGAGTTCTTTAATGTTAAAGAAAAGAAATTTCCTGGTAGAAGTTTTCTGAATGAATTGAAATGATAAGGATTGGATGTTGTGGGTGGGGTTATTTGAGGATACCAAAGGATTTAAAGAAAGACTACAAGTCGGTACTCTCTTATTACTCCTCTTTATTTGATCTAGTAGAAATAAACTCTACCTTTTATAATATTCCTAGACTTTCTACTGCAAAGCGATGGAGAAATGAGGTTCATCCTAATTTTTTGTTTACTGTTAAGGCATCAAGAATTATTACTCATTTAGATAGGTTTTCGAGTGAGAAGAGCTTTGACCTTGTATCCTTTTATATCGACTTTTCAAGAGAATTAGATGCTCCTATATTACTCTTTCAACTCCCATCTAAATTCCCCAAGAAGAATATGGATGATTTAGTAAGAGTATTGAAAACATTTAGAGATACGGATATAAAATTTGCTGTAGAAGCTAGAAATCTTGATGTCTATGAAAGAGATGAATTTGCTAAGGCTACAAATACTATTCCAGTTCTAGATCCATTTACAGTCTTAGAAATCAATTTTAGACCTAGCCCCATACTAGATACATTCTATTTTAGATTACATGGAGCGCCTCCTGGTAAAATAATGTATAGATACGATTATACAGATAGTGATTTAGAGCAGCTTTTATTTTACTTAAATCCCATAAAAGACTATAATGTTTATGTGCTCTTTAACAATACTGAGATGTATAAAAATGCGCTGAAGTTTAAGGAGATGGTAGTTTAAATGAAAGAGGCAATGTTTTACGAGAGACTACAGAATGGTATAGTCCGATGCACACTATGTCCAAGGTACTGTGTTATAAAACCTGACCAAAAAGGATATTGTGGAGCTAGAGTAAACAAGGATGGGACACTTTATACTTTAACATATGGGCTAGTAAGTTCTATAGCAAATGATCCGATAGAAAAAAAGCCTCTATTTCATTTTTATCCGGGCTCACTAGTACTTTCATTAGGGACATTTGGATGTAATATGAGATGTCCTGGATGTCAAAATTGGGAAATCGCTCATGTAGACCCTTCTGGCTCTCCTAACCTTTTACCAAAAGAATGTGTTGAGTTAGCTATCAGAGAACACTCAAGAGGTATAGCCTGGACTTATAATGAACCCACAGTATGGTTTGAGTATACGTATGATACGGCTATCCTTGCCAGAGAGAAGGGACTTTATACTGTTTACGTAACGAACGGGTATATAAACCAGGAGCCACTTGATACTATAGCCCCTTATCTATCGGCTTATCGAGTAGATATAAAAGCATTCAAACCTGAGGCTTACAATAGGATAGCAAATGTAAGGGATTTTCAACCTATTCTCAATGTAGCTGTTAGGGCTAAGAAGAAATGGAATATACATGTAGAGATAGTAACAAATATTACGCCCACTATAAATGATGAAGAAGGGCAATTAGAAGGTATTGCTACCTGGATTAGGGATAATCTTGGACCAGAGACTCCTTGGCATGTGACTAGATTTATACCACATTATGAGCTTAGAGGCCTCTATGCAACTCCATTATCTACTCTGGAGAAGGCTTATGATATAGGTAGAAAATCTGGACTAAGATATGTATATATAGGTAATATACCTGGTCACAAATACGAAAATACCTATTGTTATAACTGCAACAGCTTACTTATACAAAGGTTTGGTTTTTCTATTGAGAGATACTTAGTAAATGATAATAGATGTCCTAAATGTGGGGTGGAACAATATATAATTGGGGGGTAAATTTAAGACTTTCATTTTTTTCACTTGTGTGTTATAATATACCTCCAGGGGGTATTTATGGAAAGGGAAGTTTATAACCGTTTGGCTAGAATTGAAGGACAATTAAGAGGGATATATGAAATGATAAGATATGATAGGCCATGCAAGGATGTGCTGATTCAACTCTTTGCAGTCAGGTCTGCACTTGATAGTTTGACTTCACTGATAGTCAAGAATTATATAGAGCAATGTAAGAGAAAGGATCTCAGTCTAGAAGATCTAGCTGAGATCTTAGAAATGCTTATAAAATACTAGGAGGTAATTATTAAGATGATTAGAGAAAAGATAGTAGTCATATGTGTCTTATTATTGATTCTATTCTCTTTTGAAGTTACACTGCTGCATAGCTTCTCCTTAGGTAAAGAAAAATCACCTATTGAAAGGATTGAAGAATCTTTAAAGAATAAGAAACCATTTGTTATAGATTTTTATGCAGACTGGTGTCCTCCCTGTAATGCCATGGTGCCTATAATGGAGAAGTTAGAGAAGAAGTATAAGAATAAGATAGAAATTATACGGGTAAATGTAGATTTATCCAAAAACAGATCCCTTGTAATAAAGTATAAAGTAGTAAGTATTCCTACTTTTGTTTTTATTAGCAGTAAAGGAAAGATTTCAAATATAATAATAGGATATAGAGAAATGGAGGTTATGGAAAATGAATTTAGGAAACTCTTACAACAGCAAAGTAAAAGCGGTAAGTAGGTTAGATTTTGATTCGGAGGTAATAAATTCTAATATTCCAGTATTGGCAGATTTTTGGGCAGAGTGGTGTATGCCTTGTAAGATGTTAAGTCCTATAGTAGAGGAGATTAGTCAAGAGTTTTCTGGAAGGATTAAAGTGGTTAAAGTAAATGTTGATGAAAATCCAGATTTGGCTATGAGGTATGGTATACAAGCTATTCCTACTCTCTTAATCTTTAAAGAAGGGAAAGTTGTGGGAGAAATTGTTGGTTATGTCTCTAAAAGAGTACTTAAAGATAGGATAGAGGAGGCTATAGGATGAATAGGGCAGATATTATTATCATAGGAGGAGGTCCAGCCGGTTTAACCTCCGCTATATACTCTGCCAGGGCTCTTATAGACACAATAGTGATAGAGAAGATGCTTCCAGGAGGTCAGCCAATCCTTACAACTTTTATAGAGAATTATCCTGGTTTTCCAGATGGTATAAGTGGTCCAGAGTTTGCTGAGAGGCTAGAATCGCAGGCTAGAAAGTTTGGGGCTAAGATTATATCTAGTCAGCCCGTAATTGAGGTTTCTAAGGAGGAAAATAGTTTTATAGTAAAGACTGAAAGTGATTCCTTTGAAGGCAAGGCTGTTATAGTAGCTACAGGTACTTCTCCTAGAAAGCTAGGGGTTCCAGGGGAAGATGTCTTTACAGGAAAGGGGGTATCTTACTGTGCTGTATGCGACGGAGCATTTTATAAAGATAAAGTGGTAGCTGTAGTTGGTGGAGGAGATTCAGCTATAATTGAGGCTATATATCTAACCCGTTTTGCTAGTAAAGTATACATAATACACAGGAGAAATCAGCTAAGGGCGGAAAAAATCTTACAGGATAGAGCTTTTTCTAATTCAAAGATATTTTTCATCTGGGATACAGTAGTACAAAGTATAGAGGGGGACAAAAAAGTAGAATTATTAAGACTTAAAAACGTAAAGACAGAGGAAATTTCTGAACTCTATATAGATGGGGTATTTATTTATATAGGTAGCAATCCTAACTCCTCTATAGTTAAAAACCTCGTAAATTTAGATGAGAATGGCTATATTATTACCGATAGCTTTATGAGAACAAATGTTCCAGGACTATTTGCTGCAGGGGATGTAAGGAGTAATACCTTTAGACAATTAGCAACTGCGGTAGGTGATGGAGCTATAGCTGCAAATAGTGCAGAAGGATACTTAGGAGGGCTAATTTGGAGACATTAAAATTTATTACTCTAGGAATAATTCAAGGTTTAACAGAGTTTATCCCTGTTAGTAGTACTGCTCATCTTATTATAATAAGAGAGCTTCTAAATTGGAAAGATTTAGGCTTAAGTTTTGATATAGCTATCCATCTTGGTACTTTTTTAGCACTCATTATCTATATGAAGAAGGATTTATATGAGGTTATTGTAAAAAATAGATATCTTCTTCTATTAATTATTGTAGCAACTATTCCAGGAGCTATCTTTGGTCTTATTCTAGAAGGAATAGTAGAATCTTATTTTAGGTCTATGCTTGCTATCGGCCTATTTATAAGTGTCTTTGGCATAATCTTTTTTGGTGTGGACAAGATAAGTAGACGTAATAGAACTTTAGATGATATGCATCTAAAAGATGCTATAATAGTAGGGCTTAGTCAAGTGTTGGCAATAATACCTGGAGTATCAAGGTCTGGAGCTACTCTTACTGGAGCTTTCCTCTGTGGATTTAAAAGAAGCGACTCAGCAAGATTTTCTTTCCTTTTATCCATCCCAATTATAGGAGGGGCAGGATTGGTCTCCCTTTTAAAGATTGTTAAGGAGCCATCTGTTTCGCTTTCTCCTTCTGGTATGGCTTTAGGGATACTTTCTAGTTTCGTCTTTGGTTACATAGCTGTTCACTTTATGCTAAATTATCTAAAGAGGCACAACATAAATATATTTGTCTACTATAGACTGATATTGGGAATATTTCTTATCATATTTAGTCTATCTAGAAGATAGGAGGTAGAATTATGAGGATAGTAGATCTTTCATTACCAGTTTATAGTGAAATGCCTGTTTATCCAGGTGATCCAAAGGTATTCTTCATGAAATATAGTAGTATAGATACTAACGGATATAACCTTACCCAAATCCTTTTAGGTACACATACCGGAACTCATCTAGATGTCCCTTTGCATTTTATCTCAGGTGGAGATAGCGTAGACAAAGTCCCTGTAGAGAGGTTTATGGGCGAAGCTTATGTGATAGACTTAAGTTATAAAAAGGCAGAAGAAGATATTAAACCTGAAGATTTAATCCCTTACGAAGATAAGATATCTCCTGGAAGTAAATTATTATTAAGAACAGATTGGTATAAAGTGCTACCCGATAGAAGATATTTCAGAGAACAACCACGTATCAGCTATGAGCTAGCTGTCTGGCTAGTAGAGAAGAAGGTTTCTCTACTAGGACTTGAAACTCCTACTATTAATCCAGCGGATAATAAAAGGCTCCATCAGACCTTACTCTCTGGAGGAATAATAGTAGTGGAGGCTCTTGCTCATTTAGATGAGCTAAAAAAGGATAGAGTCTTCTTTATAGCTTTACCTCTTAAGATAGTAAATGGTGATGGATCTCCGGTAAGGGCAGTGGCTATAGAAGATTTTTCATGAATGATGATTCTGTAATAGTTAATATCATAAAGAGTCTTCGTCCAAGACAATGGATTAAGAATCTTTTAGTATTTGCTGGCATAGTTTTTTCCCAGAATCTATTTAATATAGATATGCTATTACGTACTATATATGTCTTTTTTATCTTCTGTATTGTTTCTGGAGCTATATACATCTTAAATGATATCATTGATCTTCCATTTGACCGTGTTAATCCTCTAAAGAAGAAAAGGCCAATAGCAGAAGGTAAACTTAGGCTCTCTTATGCCAAGTTGACCATCTCTATACTAATTCCCTTATCTCTTCTAGTTACTTATTTATTAAACCATCAGCTTTTCTTAGTAGTTCTATCTTATATAATCCTACAAGTCTTATATTCGCTCTATCTAAAAAATATTCCTATACTTGACATCTTTTCCATCTCTTTTGGTTCAGTATTGAGGGTCTTAGCGGGAACGATAGTCATAAATGTAACTATTTCTTCTTGGCTATTAATATGTACAGTTCTATTAGCATTATTACTTGCACTTAGTAAGAGGAGATATGAGCTTGTTCTATTTGAAAAGGAGGCTAAAAACAAAAGAATAGTTCTTGAAGAGTATAGCCCTTATCTTTTAGATCAGATGATATCTATAGTTACTTCCTCTATCTTAATCACATATAGCCTATATACGACCTCCCAAGAAACTGTAGAAAGATTTGGTACTAGAAATCTGATTTTTACTATACCATTTGTCTTATACGGAATCTTTAGGTATCTTTATCTTATATATAAGAAGGGGCTCGGAGACAGTCCTGAAGGTATATTTTTATTAGATAAGCCTCTACTAATAGATATAGGACTTTGGATTTTAATCGTATTAATAGTGATATACTTATTATAGAGGGCAGTTATGAAAGGGTCTAAAGTTATTGTTTTAAAAACCAGTCCAAATAGTGTGTTAGAAGACTATGCCAGATTAATGAGATTAGCAGAATATAGTGCTGTAATCTCCAAGGATACAGATATTATATTAAAGCTTAATCTCTCTTGGACAAAGTATTTTCCAGGATGTTCCTCTTCTCCCTGGCAGTTAGAGGGTGTTGTAAAGACACTTTTAGAGGATGGTTATTCTAGAGATAGGATATTTCCTGTAGAGAATAAGACTGTTGTGACAGATCCTATAAAAGGAGCCATAAATAACAAGTGGTTACCTATATTAGAGAGATACGGGCTCAAATTTATACCCCTTCCTACTGTTAGATGGGTAAGATATGAGTTTAAAAACAAGTTACTAAAGTTGAATGATATCTTCCCAGACGGCTTTGAAATCCCGGAGATGTTCATAGGTAAAAATATTATACACCTTCCCACTGTCAAGACTCATGGACATTCTATAACTACAGGCTCTATAAAGAATGCTTTTGGAGGCTTATTAAAGGAAGTGAGACATCACTGCCATAAGTATATACATGAGGTTCTTGTAGACCTAATGATAATACAGAAGGAGATTCATCCTAATATCTTTACAGTAATGGACGGTACGATATGTGGTGATGGAGCCGGTCCAAGAACTATGATTCCAAAGATAAAGAATTATATACTTGCAAGCTTTGATCCTGTTGCTATAGATGCAGTAAGTGCCAAGATGATGGGTTTTGACCCTTTAGAAATCCCTTATATAAGAATCTGTCATGAGATGGGTTTAGGTATTGGCGATATTAGAGATATAGAAATAATAGGTGAGGATATATCTAGTATAAATTTTGGCTTTAAGACTAAAAGAAGCCTTATTATATGGGGAGATCAACTGGTAAGAAAAGGACCTTTAAATTTTCTTGAAAAGCCTTTATTGCACTCTTCATTGATGATTCTTCCGACAATGGCTTCAAACATTTATCATGATTACATATGGTATCCTATTATTGGAAGATCTAGGATAAAAAGATTTATGAAGACTGAATGGGGAGATTTATTCAAGAAATATTGATTAAAGAGGTAAATTTATGAAAGAAAAATTAGATAGGATTATAGATAGCAAGATTGTATTTCTTGTAGTTTTAGCTTTGAGTATAGGTTATCTCTATGGAGGTATAAGAATTAATTATAATATTTATGATGAAGGTATAGTAGTCTATGGAGCAAGCCGTATACTTAAGGGGGATATCCCTTATAGGGACTTTTGGACAATGTATGCTCCTGGACAGTTCTATACTATAGCCCTGCTCTTTAAACTTTTGGGAACAAGTCTTTTTGTCACTAGGATATATAGCGCTACTATAAATTTCCTATTAGTCCTACTGGTCTATCTTATTATCAAGAAGATTTCAAATCATAGAATAGCTTTACTTTCATTTATCCTTTCTACCCTTTGGATGGGAGGATGGGGTTTATTCCACTCATCCCCTACTCCAGCTGGGACATTTTGGAGTCTCTTGGGTATATTTTTTGTTGTTGATTTCCTCTGCAATAAGAACCCTTTAATCCTTTTTATTGGAGGGATTATTACAGGTATTGCAGCTATATTTAGACATGACATAGGAGGATATACATTTATCTCTTCTACAATAGTCTTACTGCCTTACATTTATCTAAGAATAGGAAATAGAGATATCTTAAATACTATCAAGATATGGGGTAAATACCTTCTAGGGACTATAATGGGTTTTATTCTCTTTGCGTCTTATTTTTTGATAAAAGTACCGATAAGAGACCTTGTATTTGACCTTATAATATTTCCCGCTAGGGTCTTCCCTAAGGTTAGGGACCTACCATATCCACCATTTGCCTTCAACTTCTATTCTTTTCTTTTTTACTTTCCAATAATAATATATATAATTGGTGGTATTCTTATACTCTTTAATCTATTTAAATGGAAAGACCTTGAGGATAGAGAGTGGGCTATTATACTCTTCTGGATAATAGGTCTTTTCTTCTTCAATCAAGCATGGGTAAGGTCTGATGTCCCGCATCTTCTCCCCACAATTATACCTGCTATAATGCTTTTAGCCTCTCTTTACAATAGTAAACTTGTCCAGGTATGGGAAAAGAGAGGGTATTTTATGAAGATTTTTATCCTATTTATTGCCTTTCTTCTAACTCTTTCTTTATATAGAAATGCTTTAAGAAGCTTCGTAGTCACAGTATACATCTTTCCTATAGTTTTAGGGACAATTCTAGTTCTTCCCATCTATATTCTCATTAATCTGAGTCAAAGTTTCAGGAAAACTCTCTTGAGACTCTCCTCCCAGGTATTTTTAGTAATTCTATGTCTTTTTATAATATCTTCCTTTGTAAAAGGAGAGCTTAGGGAGCTTCCTACTTGGGTATTTTTCTCCTTCTCAAAACCCGGCTTAGTTCCTTCTCAACTCAATAGGGCAAGGGGGATATATGTCTTTGAAAATCAGGAAGCTTTTCTTTCAACAGCTATCAAGTTTGTTCAAGCCAATACAAAACCAGATGAGCTTATATTTGTTGGAAATTCGAGACATGATAGGATCTTTGTAAATGATATAATGTTTTATTTCTTATCTGAAAGGCATAGCGCTACTAAATATCATGAGCTTCACCCTGGATTGGCTACTAATAAGGAGGTACAACTTGAGATAGTAGATGAATTAAAGAGAAATAATGTAAAACTTATAGTCCTATGGAGTGGAGCAGAAAATGTTGCTGAGCCTAATGAGAGTTCTTTAAGTTCTGGTATTACTATACTTGACGACTACATAAGGACTAACTATGTACCTGTTATGTATTTTGGTCCTTATAAGATACTACAGAAATTTACAGTAGGTGATATAGGTTGACCTACCTAGTTCTTATTATATCTCTTCTGTCCAATGCGCTGGCTAATATATTTATAAAAGCTGGAATGAAAAATTATAGCGGAGGAATTAATCTTAGTTTTTTATCCTATATGATAAGAAACTTTAATGTAATTGTTGGCCTTTTACTCTTTGGTTTGGCTTTTATTGGTTATAGTTTTACTTTATCAAGATTACAGTTAAGTATAGCTTATCCCATAATGACAGGGGCAGGGTTTCTAGTTGTATCAATCTTTTCTGTAGGCCTATTTAATGAACCTTTTAATTTGCCAAAGATCTTAGGTATAATCTTTATTTTTCTTGGCATAATCTTTTTATCAAGATAAATTATGGTATAATTAATCTGAAATCATTTTTGGAGAAGGAGGGAAAAATAATTATGTCAGAAAAGTTATTAAGAGTTGGTGTCATTGGAGCTGGCAGAATAGCAGAAATGAGACATATCCCAGAGTATCTAAGTAATAAAAATGTCGAACTTGTAGCTATAGCGGATATAGACAAGATCCAACTAGAAGAGATGGGGAAAAAATTTAATATTACTAAACTCTATACAGATTACAAGGATATGTTAAAAAAGGAAAAACTAGATGCAGTAAGCGTATGTACGCCGAACTATTTGCACGCTCCTATAACTATTGATGCCCTTAATCATGGTTTACATGTACTTGTAGAGAAACCTATGGCTACATCTTTAGAAGAAGCTGACAATATGATAGAGGCCGCAGAGAAGAATGGAAAGATTCTTATGGTTGGGCATAATCAGAGATTAGCACCAGGACATCAGATTGCTAAGAAGATAATGGAAAGTGGTATGTTAGGCAAAGTTAACATGGTAAGGACAGTTTTTGGCCATGCTGGTCCCGAGTATTGGAGCCCTAGAGGCAAATGGTTCTTTAATAAAAAAGAAGCTTTCGCCGGTGTTATGGCAGATTTAGGGATTCATAAAGTAGACCTTGTGAGATGGCTATTGGGTCAGGAGGTTAAGAGAGTCTCTGCATTTAAAGCCGCTTTAGAAAAGAGTGGAGATGTGGAAGATAATGGTGTAGCTATTATGGAGTTTGAGAAAGGGGCTTTAGGGATCCTTCAGGTAAGTTGGACTCTTAAACCTGGTGAAGATAACAGTACCATCTTCTACTGTGAAAAAGGAATGCTCAAACTTTTTACAGAGCCAGATAAACCTGTAGTAGTAAGTTTAAGGGAGAAGGGTGACTATATGACCAATTTTGCTAGAGGAGACATGTCTTTTGCCCTTCCACCAATGCAGACAAATGAAGTTGGTGGTCAATTCAGTAGCGGGGTTATAGATTACTTCGTTGAGTGTGTATTAGAGAACAAGAAGCCATTCATCTCTGGAGAAGAAGGAAGGAAATCGTTGGAGATAGTGATAGCTGTCCTTAAAGCAGCTGAGACAGGGAAGGTTATAGATCTTCCATTAAAATAGGAGGTGGTTAATTTGAAACTAGGGGTTTTTACTGTTTTGTTTCAGAATCTACCATTAGAAGAGGCTCTAGATAAAATTGTTTCCTACGGGCTTTCTGCAGTAGAGATAGGATGTGGTGGATATCCAGGCGATGCACATTGTAAACCTTCGGAGTTACTAAAGGATAAATCTGCTATAAAAAACTTCAAGAAGCTCTTTGAAGAGAGAAATCTTATTATAAGCGCATTGAGTGTCCATGGGAATCCGCTACACCCACAGAAGGAGATAGCTCAGAAATTTCATCAGGATTGGCAAGATACCGTTAGACTTGCAAGTGAATTAGAAGTCCCTGTTGTCATTACCTTCTCAGGGTGTCCTGGAGATTCAGAAAATTCTAAGTATCCTAACTGGGTAACTTGCGCCTGGCCCCCAGACTATCTAGAGATTCTAAAATGGCAGTGGGAAGAGAAGATTATCCCTTATTGGCAGAAAGAGTCAGAATTTGCTAATTCTTACGGCATAAAAAAGATAGCACTTGAGATGCACCCGGGTTTTGCCGTCTATAGTGTAGATACACTACTAAGACTTAGAAAGGCTGTAGGTCCTTCTATAGGAGCTAATTTTGATCCGAGCCATCTTTTCTGGCAAGGAGTAAACCCTGTATCTGCCATTAGAGTATTGGGTAAAGAGAATGCAATATTCCACTTCCATGCTAAAGATACCTATATAGACCCTATTAATACTGCTATAAATGGAACCTTAGATAATAAACCCTATACTCAAGTATTAGAGAGATCTTGGATATTTAGAAGTGTAGGATATGGGCATGACTACAAAGTCTGGAAGGATATAGTAAGTACCTTAAGGACCGTAGGGTATGATTACGTGCTTAGTATAGAACATGAAGATGGGCTTGCATCTATAGAAGAAG
The DNA here is from genome assembly GCA_049970495.1 of bacterium. Lineage (GTDB taxonomy): Bacteria > DUMJ01 > DUMJ01 > DUMJ01 > DUMJ01 > DUMJ01. Next base: position 3,129 of record JBMFMV010000024.1, on the reverse strand, counting down.
GATTGAAGAAAGCTATCACATTTCTCAAGGAGGTCATATTAGAAGAGCCACCAGCTGTTCCTTGGTGGACATAGGGGCAGTGAGACTGCCCCTTTATTTTTCTTTATCATCGCCTAATTCTTCTTCTATCTCTCTCATTATATCTATTTCCGATATCATAAAGTCTTTATCTATGTATCCTGTCTCTATGCTTTCTTGATATCTTGTGGCCCAGGCAGGCATAGGGAACTGGATTAAAACTGTTTGTGGTACATCTGGTTGGTAGACAAGCATCTGTCCAGGGGTTAAATACTGAACACGTTTCTTATTCAGAGGACCAAGGTAGCCATAAACACTGTGTTCTGCTTCACTAGTATCCATATTCCCGCATACCCTTATAGATGCATTTGATACCACTCTATGTGTTACTTCACTAGCCGTCTGCTGTGCCCCTATAAGTATTATCCCTAAACTCCTACCTCTTTCTGCTATATCTAGAACTATATCAGCGATGGGGCTATCTCCAGTTATTGGGGCATATTTATTCAACTCATCCAACACTATGAACACTAAGGGCCAGGGTGTACCAGTATTTTCTTTCTCTGCTATTATAGATTTGAGGATTGCTCCTACAGTAAAGTATTTTGCCCTATCTGAGAGCCTGTGTATATCGACTACGTTTACCTGTGCCTTTCGCCAGTCTATACTATAAGACTTTGTATCTTCATCTTCAAATGGCAGGGCTTCTGGAACTATAAGAGATCCTATTTCTTGCTCTGCTCTATATAACCTTCGCATAAAGGCGTCTCTAGTTCCAATTGCTACCTTCTCCATTATATCGTTTATCCGCTCCTCTAAAGTTAGAATTACACTTCTCATAGAATGAAAAGATAGACCCTCTTTTATCTCCTTGTTAAGCCAATTTGTAGCTATTCTTATAGCTAAATATAACTGACTTGTATCTGAAAGCTCTTTAGGAGAAAAAAGATACCACAGTAAGTCATTTTCTACTATCTCTCTTATAGTCCAGGCAAACGTATTAACTCCTTCTATTCTACTTTCTGTATTGGGAAGAATCATTTCAAACTGACCTCTTTTAGGCCTAGGTGGGGCATAAAATCTAACACTTTCAAATGGTTTAACAGGTAGACCCATCGCCTCGTACATCTTTCTATCTTTCTCACTTAGCTTTGCATTTGGTTTATCTAAAAATAGTAGATCTTCACCCTTTACATTGAATATAATTGCGTGAGTATTAGTCGTTCCAATTTCTGGATAAGCTTCCATTATTTCTTTAAGGCATGAGAAATATGAGTATAGTAAAAAGGTAGCATAGGATGTCTTCGTAGCTACTCCACTTTTTCCACTGATATTTACATGTCCTCCCTTTATACCAAGGAGAAAATCAAGGTCTAAATACGCAGGGGCGTTATTTGAGAGAAGTCCACAAGGAATCTTTCTCTTTTCCATTTTATCAAAGTATAAGGCTAGTTTTGTCTCTTCAGTATCGGCAAGTCTCACCTCTGAACCGGGCATAGGTGGAACCTTAGGACTCGTTCCATCCTCAGCTAAGGTCCTAGTTACTACTATATGACAGTAATAGGTAAGATTTGCATCAAAGAGACCTTGGGAGTGAAATCTTGCCTGCTCATTAGTCTCTAATCCTTCAAGCCTTGATATAACTTGGTCTACTATCCCATAAAATTTTACCTTTCCAAATCTAGGATACTCACTAGTCGTAACTATTATGTCATCCACTTGTAGCGATTGAGTATTATCTACTTCTATGTAAAATTCAAAAGGAGTAGCATCTTTAGTTCCTAGAACTATTCCAATTCTCATTTATACCTCCTTATAGGCTTGGGCTATCATGCCTCTTAAAGTAGCTCTTATATGGTTTATAGGGTGAAACATTGCCCTTAGTCTTCGTTCTAGACTTTCTAGCGGGACTAGATTTTCTGGTGCCCTACTACTTAGTGTACTACTACTTATAATATATGGTAAGAAGCCCCCAGAAAATTGAGCTAAGTCCTGCACGTATTCTATCTTTAGATTAAAAGGTGCCTCTAGCCTTACTAGACCAAAAAATGGTGATTCAAAATATTTAGGTTCCTTTAATCTTAAATACCAAGAGTATTTTGGCGGTAGATCTTCACTTGTTCTGATTATAAATATAGGAGTCCTTTCTCCTCTTTTTAGTCCTAAGACCACATTCCAGTAATCTCCATATAAATAGGACCTTCTTATGCTCTTTATAAAACCAAGGGTTACACCAACTTCTGAGAAGGGAACTTGTAGTGGTCCGTCAGCTATTACTATATAATCCTCCTTAGAAAATTTATAAGCTAGTTCTCTCTCCCTCTCTCTCATTCTCTGTATAAAGGAGCTGTAAATCCCTTCTTCTGTAGCATTAACTGCACAGATTGGCAGATATTCTGCTTTTCCTATAATTAGCGATTCTCTCATATGTATCCCTGGTGGTAAGATTATTACACACTCATTTATCCTCTCTATCACTCTTCCTTCTTCTAGACTAAAAGCTCCTACAACAAATTCTCCTAGAAGGGCAGATTTTCCAGTTTTACCTAAAATAAGATGAGCATCTATCCTTCTAACCCCATCTACTACGACTATTTTCTTCCTATAATCTACTCTATCCGTTCTAATTGGAAACCATTTCCCCTTAACTTCAACATCCGTTTCTATATTTATAGGAGGTGCGTCCTCTTTTATATCCACCGGTTCATTTGTAGAGTCATCCCACCATATCTGATATACTTGTAAGTCCTTTATAAGATCAATAGCCAAAACTTCACTCATAGAATTATCTTCTCATTGAAACTGGCTTAGAAATAAGCTCATAAAAAATAAACCCCTTAATTATATCTTTTGTAGAAAAAGATATCTCTTCTCTCTTTTCTACAATTTCCTCCTCCTTATGGGCTTCTTTTTCTTTTACTTTTTCAGTATACTCTAGACTTACCCCTTCTTGCATCTCTTGTACTTTTGTCTCTTCGTTCATTTCTGCTCTCCCTCGCCAGGCGGTGTTATCCTTGAAAAGGATTCTCTCATCGATGTATCAGCTTGTATATTCTTGAGATGGTAATAATCGAAGACTCCAAGTTTTCCTTCTCTGAATGCTTGAGCAAT
>JBMFMV010000023.1:0-25676 GCA_049970495.1 bacterium | reverse complement strand
CACTTATAACCTCTATCCCCTTTTCTCTGGCTTTTTTCAATATTGGCTCATCCCATCTTACGCCAGGACTCAAGACTATAAGGTCAGAATCTAGGATAAATTCCTCTGTATGTCTACCTAATTCTACATCTACCCCATTAGGAACGGCTAGATCTTTCTTCTTGTCTGAGAGTTTTACCCTTGCACCCAACTTTAGCAGTACCCTAACACATGCTTCTCCTGTTTTCCCATATCCTATTACTGTTACTCTCTTACCGTTTAAATCCATTTATAAATACCCCCAGGATGCCTGCTAATAGAGTTAATAGAGAAAATCTTGTAACAACTTGTGGCTCACTCCATCCAGAAAGTTCAAAATGATGATGTAGAGGACTCATCTTAAATATCCTTTTACCAGTCAATTTAAAATATGAGACCTGAATTATAACAGAGAAATTTTCTAAGATAAATATAATGCCTAAAATAATTATAAGCCATTCTTTACCTATAGCTATTCCAAGCCCAGCTATACTAGCTCCAAGAGATAGAGAGCCGATATCTCCCATAATAAGCCTAGCAGGATAAGCATTATAGAAAAGAAATACAGTTAAACTACCAAGTAGAGCTATAGGGAGAGCTATTATATTAAGCTCTTTAAAGAGTAAGATGATAAAGAGTAATAAGATAGCAATAATACTACCAGCCAGCCCGTCTACTCCATCTGTAAAGTTAACCCCATTAGCTATACCTACTATAAATATCGTCTCTAACACATAAAGCCAGAATGTATTGGTAGGAGAAAGGACTAGGAAATTTGCCTTTATCTCAAAGATATTATATCTTCTGACTATCCAAAGCCAAAGAATAGCTATAATGCACTCTGCAATAAATTTATACCTACCCTTTAAAGGCTGAGCTGATCTTTTCTTTATTCCAGTATAATCATCTATCCCACCTATGACTGCATAACTACCTATTAAGCCTAGAAGCATTATTATTTCCCTTATAGGATACAAGAGTAATGTTGCTATCAAGACACTAAAAAATATGACTATGCCACCCATAGTTGGAGTTCCTTCCTTGGCTAGATGCGTTTTAGGACCATAGTCCCTTACATGTTTAGGAAGTAAAGACCTAAAATACTTAAAATAGATTCTAAATCCTATTATGCTTAGTATTAGGGAAAAATAAAATAAGAATAAGGCTTTACTGTTCACTGTTTATCCTCCTTCTAATAGCTTCTATAGCAACCTCCCTATCATCAAAATGAATGATTACATCTTTAAATATCTGATATGTCTCGTGTCCCTTACCTGCTATAACTATTACATCTCCTGGTTCTGCCAAATCAATAGCATAGTTTATAGCCTCTTTTCTGTCTTCTTTTATAATGTAATTATCTCTTTCTATCCCACTAATTATATCTTCTATAATTTTTATAGGTTCTTCACTACGTGGGTTATCAGAGGTGATAATAGCAAGATCTGATACCCTAGTTGCTATATTGCCCATAATGGGTCTCTTAGTCTTATCCCTATCGCCTCCGCATCCAAACACAACTATAAGTCTCTTTCCAAGAGACTTAGCTACTTTAAGAACTCTTTCTAATGCATCAGGAGTATGTGCATAGTCTATTAGAACTTGAAAAGGTTGTCCTAAATCTATTCGCTCTAACCTTCCTCTTACCGGGCTAAAATTTAAAATTACATCTATTGCATTACTTAAAGGTACCCCTAGGCTATACGTATAACCTATAGCGGAGAGTATATTATAGACATTTACTTCACCTAAAAGCTTGGATTTCACAATAAATCTCTGATTTTCTATTACAAGTTCAAACAACAATCCTTCGGGGGAGGTTTTTATATTTTTAGCTGTTACCGTAGCAGGTTCTTTTATGCCATAAGTGATAGGATGATAAGCTCCAAACTCCTTAATTAGTCTTTTGCCGTATGGGTCATCCGTATTTATCACCATAATGCAATCTTGTCTATTTGAGACCATTTCGAACAGACGCCTTTTAGCTAAATAATACGATTCCATATCTTTATGAAAATCTAAATGATCTTGGGTAAGGTTTGTAAATATAGCTCCTTCAAAACGGACTGCATCAACCCTGTGTTGAACTAAAGCATGAGACGAAACCTCCATAACAATCCTATTTATCCCCATTAACTTAGCTCTGTTGTATAATTCTGCCAAGAGTAACTGTTCTGGGGTTGTAAATTGGGTAGGGAGAATCTCTTCGCCTAACCTAGCCCCTAAAGTACCTATTATACCTATCTTCTCTCCGTTAGCCTCTAATATTTTACCTATGAGATTTACAGTGGTAGTCTTGCCGTTAGTACCAGTGACACCGATAGTCCTTATATACCTAAATGGATTCTTATAAAAATTACTGCTTATATAAGAATAAGCTTCTTTACTATTTTTGACCCTTATATAAGGTAAATCTCCTTCTATTTCTTTTTCTCCTACCGCTACTACTGCCCCATTCCTGATAGCTTCTTCTATAAAAGAGTGTCCATCAAATCTTCCTCCTTCTAACGCTATAAACATATAATCTTTTTCAATATTCTTAGAATTACTACTTATCCCCTCTATCTCTATCTCACTTATCCTTTCTACATCCTTTATATTGACTATTTCTACCCCTTCTAGTAATTCTAATAATTTCATGAATTTTTTCTCCTTAACTGTTCCTCATACAATAAAATCTCTGCTATTTTCTTAAACAATGGTGCCGCGGTGTCAGAAGCCCACTTACTTACCTTGGGTTCATCTAATATCACACCAATTATATACCGTGGACTATAAGCAGGTAAATACCCTACAAAAGAAACGATATGTCTTTCCATAGAATAACGTCCGTCTATAACCTTTTGTGCCGTTCCCGTCTTACCTGCTACTTTTACTCCGTCTATCTTAGCTTTTCTACCTGTCCCATTTTCTACTACATTTACTAGCATATCAGTAATCTTTCTAGATGTCTCATAAGATATAATCTGGTTCAGAAAATTGGTAGCTGAAAAAGTTCTAAGGATGGTGGGTTTTACTATATATCCACCATTAGCCAATGGGGCATAGCTAGAAACTAGCTGTAGAGCATTCACAGCTATCCCTTGCCCAAAACTATTCTGAGAGAGAGATATTATATCTTTTCTAGTAGGAAGCATACCAGATACCTCACCCGCTATTTCTATTCCTGTAGGGGAACCAAGTCCGAATGAAGAAACATATCTATAGAAGATATCGATTCCTATCTTTATTCCTATCTGAGCCATCCCTATATTTGAGGAAATTTCAAGGATCTCTTTCAAATTCATATTATAAGATTTTACTTCGTGAGGAGCATCTTTTATAGAGACCCCTTTTATAACAAAAGGAGGGGTACAGTTAAACTTCTCATTTTCATCAATACATTTTTCCTCTAAGGCGATGGATGCTACTATCGGTTTGAACGATGACCCAGGCTCAAATATATCCTGAATTGCGAAGTTTTTAATATGTGGAAAATTAACCAAAGCTAAAATTTCTCCTGTCCATGGAGACATAACAATAGCGATAGCTTTATTAAAACCAAGTGGATTATATTGTTCCGCCAATAAATCGCTTATCTTTGTTTGTAAAGTGCTATCTATACTTAAATATATGTCTTCTCCTCTTTTTAATCTGTCTTCTAAGGCTAATTCTATACCGCTTAATCCGTTATTATCTATATCTACATTACCTAAGATCTCTTTCATATCAGAATTTAAATATAGACGCCGATATTCTTCTTCAATAAATAATACTCCTCTTTTCAGAGAGAGTAACCTATCTGCTGTTTCTCTATCTAACTTTCTCTCTATCCAAACAAACCTTAAATTCTCTTTTAACTTATTTATATAATTTTCCGGTGGTTTATTCAGAAGCTTTCCTATCTTATCCCCTAGAACTATAGGGTCTTTGACCATATATGGATCAGCAAAGACAGAGTAACATTTTTCATTCGTCGCTATAACTCTGCCATATCGGTCATATATCTTTCCTCTTTCTGTATTATACTCTTTGGTAGGGCACCTATTTCTTATATATAGTCCCCAAATTATTTGCCAATAGAAGAGTACCACCCCTTCTATAATAAAGAACACTATAAAGAACCCCATTATGATTCTTACCCTTCTTGCACTCAACTTAGTTTGTAGGTAAAATAATTACTTTATCGCTAGGCTGTAAACCTAGTCTCTTTCCTTCTTCTCTAAGACGGGTAGGGGAAATTAGTTGTTTAGCTTCTAATCTTAACTTCTCATTTCCGGTCAGAAGATTATCTATCGCCTCTTCCAGAGACCTTATCTCACCTTGGTAATGTACAAGTTCACTGTAAAGTCTCACCTGTATTAAACTTATAGTAAGCATACTAACAAGTAATACAGAGGCTAAGAACAATCTTATCCATCTATGTTGAACTTTATAGGGAGTAGTAGATGTTAGTATCTCTGGGTTTTCTGATGGTAAATCTACATAGACTTTCCTTTCTACTAAGACCTTACTCATATTTTCTCTAACCCCCTAAGCTTAGCACTTCTAGCCCTTTTATTATTTAGTATTTCATCCCTACTAGGCTTTATTACAGATGGAGTAATAATTTTCTCTCCACTCTCTTTAAAAAAGTTCTTTACTATCCGGTCCTCTAAAGAATGATAGGATATAACACATAACCTTCCCTTTGGATTTAATAGAGATACTGCTTGGAATAAAGCTTTTTTTAGATTCTCTAGTTCATCATTTATATATATCCTCAGAGCCATAAAAACTCTAGTAGCAGGATGTATTCTGCTTCTCCTTTTAACTACAGAGCTGATAAGATCTGCTAATTCTTTAGTTGAACTTATTTCTTTTTTCTTTCTGTACTCTACTATCGCCTTAGCTATTTTATGAGCGTAAGGTTCTTCTCCAAAGTGTCTAAGGATATACTCTAACTCATCTATTGGGAAGGTATTTACAATTTGATGAGCCGTTAATTTAGTAGAAAGATCCATCCTCATATCCAGTGGGCCATCTTTAGAGAAGCTAAATCCTCTTTTAGCCTCCTCTAATTGGAGGGAAGATATCCCAAGGTCAAAGAGAATCCCGTCAAATCTATTAAAACCAGCTTTAGATATAAGTTCTGCAAGATGAGCAAAATTTCCAAGGATAAGAGTATATCTCCCTTTAAACTCAGAAAGTACTTCCTCTGCTATACTTATAGCTATAGGGTCTCTATCTATACCTACTAGATACCCACTTGGACTACTCTTTTTGAGAATAACTAAACTGTGTCCTCCACTTCCTAATGTGCAATCTAGATACAAACCACCTGGCTTTACATCCATTAATTTTACGACTTCTTCTACTAATACAGGTTTATGGAGGACCTTATATTCCGATAGCATTTATTGTCTCTCCCATACTCTTATAGAACTCTCTAGGATCTCCGAAATATTTATCCCATAACTCTGCGCTCCATATCTCTAATCTGTTAGATACACCAATAATTACAACTTCTTTTTCTATCCTAGCGTACTCCCGAAGATTTTTAGGGATAAGTAGTCTACCTTGCGGGTCTAGTTCATCTTGAACTGCACCAGAATACCAAAATCTCATAAATTTAAGGACATTAGGATTCGTTAAAGGTAAACTCTTTAACTTTTCATCTATCCTATTCCATTCCTCTAGGGAAAAAATGAACAAAGCATTATCGAACCCTCTTGTTATGCAAAGGCCATCCTTTAAAGCTTGTCTAAATCTAGAAGGTATTACAACCCTCCCTTTTTCGTCTAGAATATGCCTTATTTCCCCTAAGAATACCACTCCCACTTTCCTCCACTTTAAACCACTTTTATTATATGTTACTACTTAAGATAAAAAATTACAATAGGGTAAGTCTAATAATTTGTGATATAATAGTCTCAGTGAATACTTAAAATCTTTTGAGAATGGGGGCAGTTAATGAACGAAAGTATAAGACATAAGATCATAGTACTGAGTGGGAAAGGCGGAGTAGGAAAGAGTACTATAGCTGTGAATATCGCGGTTGGATTGGCTTTAAATGGCTTAGATGTAGGACTGATGGATATAGATATACATGGTCCTAATATTCCTAAGATGTTAGGGATTGAAGACGCTAAGATTCATAGTCAAGACAATAAGATTATCCCTATATCATATGGGGAGAATCTAAAGGTTATTTCTATTGCCTTTTTACTGCCAAAACAGGATGACCCAATAATATGGAGAGGTCCTTTAAAGACGAATCTTATCAGACAGTTTATAGAGCAGACAGAATGGGGTAATTTAGATTATCTAATTATAGACTCTCCTCCTGGAACCGGAGATGAGCCCTTATCTGTAGTACAACTATTTAAAGGGTTAGACGGGGCAATTATAGTTACTACTCCCCAAGAAGTTTCACTCTTAGATTCAAGGAAGGCTATAAATTTTGCCAAGGCATTAAATATTCCTATATTAGGGATAGTAGAAAATATGAGTGGTTTTGTATGTCCTAATTGTGGAACAATTACAGAGATATTTAAATCTGGAGGAGGAGAGAAGACTGCTCAAGAGATGGGTGTTCCCTTTTTGGGTAAAATTCCAATAGAACCCTATATAGTAGCGTCTTCAGATGAGGGTAAGCCTTACATCTACTTCTATAATCGTATGAAGTCTTCTAGTGCATTTGAAGAGATAGTTAATAAAGTAAGAGCTAAGTTAGAGGTAGGGTAAAATATGGAAGATTATCTTGTAAAGGCTGCAACTGATGATCTCTCTTTTACAGTGAGCATAGCAATAACTACAAATTTAGTAGAAAGAGCAAGAATAGTACATGAAACTAGTAGACTAGCTACGGCAGCTCTTGGAAGAGCTCTAAGCCTTGTTGGTATAATGGGAACAGACTTAGAGGGCAAACAAACTGTAAGTCTTCAAATTATATCTGATGGACCTCTAAAGGGATTGTTTGTTCAGTCTGATGCTAGCGGGAATGTTAGAGGTTATATAAGGAATCCTTATATAGAGCTACCACCAAATGAGATAGGCAACATTGATGTAGAGAGCGGTATAGGGAAATCAGGGTATTTGTATGTAGTAAAAGATCTAGGATTTGGGAACCCATACATAGGTATCACCCCTCTTGTAAAAGGAGGAATAGCAGCAGACTTAGCCCATTATTTCTATACATCAGAACAAACCCCATCGGTTGTTGCTGCTGGTACATATATAGGGCCTGGTGGTAAAGTTGAAGCATCTGGAGGGATGATTGGTCGTATTTTGCCAGGGACCTCTTCTGAGAGGATAAAAATGTTAGAAGAGAGGTTAAATAACCTTCCCCCTTTGAGTGAGCTTATAAGAGAACTTAAATTAGTAGAATCGATATTGAAGCTCGTCTTTGGGAGTATACCTTATGTAATATTAGAAAAGAGGGAAATAAGATACTATTGTCCCTGTTCTAAAGAGCGTGCTAGGACTACATTAATTCTTTTAGGAAAAGAGGAACTCTTTTCTATATTAGAGGAAGGTTCTGCAGAGATAACCTGTGTCTTCTGTGGAGCTAAATATCACTTTAATAAAGGTGAATTAGAAGAGATAATAGCAACTATTGAATAGCCTGAAGTACTGAACTTGCAAAATCATCCCATATCCCTAGATTGACTATGCTTCCTGGTGATAGAAGAGATTTTAATTTTCTACTAGCAGAGCTAACTTCATAGTGGCTCCATCTCCTAATATCTATATCCCAGAACTTTACTGTATAACCAAGCTTAGAAATGACATCTAGAAGAACCCTATTAAATTTGCCTTGAGGGGGTCTAAATATCTTTACATCTTTTCCGATTATACTTTCTATGATTTTTTCTGTCTTTTTAATACTAGAAATAATTTTTCCTTCAGAATAAAGAGTGTAGTCTACATAAGATTCTCCTAACATACCAATCTGGTATCCTTTATCTATTATTTTCCTTGCTGTATCTCTATAGGAGTCTATAGCCTCTGCAGTAAAGAAAAACGTAGCTTTTAGCCCTAATTTATCGAAGGTTTCCAATAGGCCTTCTAAATCGATGTTTGGATATCTAATCTCAACGGTATATTCTATATAGTTACTCCCTGGATTAGAAAATGTAACCTTAACTTTATTAAACTCTGGAAGAATTTGATAAAGATATGCCTTTAGTCTATAATATTCTAGACTGTCTATTTTTTTATAGTTACTATCTAACCATTTCTTAATCTTTCCATTTGGATCCGAACTATCCTCACCAGCCAGTATAAGCCATACCCTATTGTAGGAGTAAGTTGCTCTATATATATCAACAGGAACATTTCCAAAACCGTCAATTGTATTAAAGGGTAACCTCTCTCTGTTATAATAGGTAAAAGGTCTATACATTTGAGGGGCTGTTATTAGAACTATATCTCCTTTTAGAACATTAGAGTGCATATAATTTACTAATTTTCGCCATGGCCTAGAAATAAAATCTAGTTTATTGTAATAGTTATAAATCGCTAATGAGTCTATGCCTAATATAATAAGTAAAATAAGACTGACCACTGGATAGAAGCACAATTTTCTAATCCCTCTAGCAAGAAGGATAAAATACCCTACTATAAAAGGAGAAAGATACCTTGCACTAAAGAAACTTTTTTCTAGTGAGATTATGAGTAATAATAAAAATGGGATAAATATGTACAGAGATACTAAGAGGAATCCTTTCTTATCCTTATAAGGTGGTAATAAACCTATTATAAATAAAATTAAAAGAAACAAAAAGATGTAGTTTGGTAAATTTTCTCTTACAAATATACTACGTGCATAACCTAGATTTATCTCTAAGAATGAATTTTTAAGGACTTCTGAAGAGATAGACTGTTTTCCCTGATATATTTCTGGAGTCCTATTCTTTACTATTACATATATCCATGGAGAAAAGGCTAAAGCAATAATAAGTTGATATATTAGCCATCTTTTCAAAGTATCTTTATCGCTGAACTTAGTAGAAAATACGTATAAATTGTAAAGTTTCGGATATTGCATAAGTAGTAAAGGCAGTTGCAACAAAACTGTGCTCATTCGGATACCACTCATTAAAGGACCCATCACTATTTTGAATATCTATCCAAAAATTTAAGGCTCCATCTATCCAACTGAAGATGGCTTCATTTTTAAAATAGATATTACCAGGGAAATTGTGCCTATATAACAGGGCCAATGTAAGTATAGCTTCTTGAGCTCTGGCACAAGGAAAATCTACCACATTATAATGCCAAAACTGTCTATCAAAAGAGCCAAAAGTAGGACTATTAGGATTCTTATCTAGTAGACCCAATAGTCTAGGTATTTCTTCTAAAATGATATCTAGATATACATTACTCGATTCCCACTTCTTCAACTATATAATATTCCTCTTTTTGTCCGTGTGTTAAATTATTAATCATCTCTCCTAGGAGACCTATAGAAAGAGACTGAATCCCCAAGATCATACATAAGACCCCAAGTGTAAGAAGGGGTCTATTACCTATAAGTGCACCAGTTAAAAACTTATGAAGCACTAAATATAAGTTAATAACAAAGCCAATAAAGAATAATAATATTCCTGTTGAGCCAAAAATGTGCATAGGTCTTTTTATAAATCGAGTCAGGAAAACAACGGTGAAAAGATCTAAAAACCCCTTAAAGAGCCTTTCCCAGCCGTACTTAGAGCTTCCATATTTTCTTGGATGATGAGTTACTATAATTTCTCCCACTGTAAATCCCTTACTATAGGCTAAGGCAGGTATATATCTATGGAGCTCTCCATAAATATCTAAAGACTTTACTACTTCTCTTCTATAAGCTTTAAATCCACAGTTAAAGTCGTGAATCTTTACACCAGTAACCCAAGAGGTAAGTTTGTTAAAGAATTTAGACGGTAAAGTCTTACTAAAAGGATCATGCCTTACTTTCTTCCAGCCAGAAACCACATCATATCCTTTATTAATCATCTCTATGAATCTTGGTATCTCTACAGGGTCGTCCTGCAGATCAGCATCCATAGTAATAACGATATTACCTTTAGCAAATTTAAAACCAGCAGAAAGAGCGCTAGACTTTCCAAAATTTCTCCTAAATCTTATCCCTTTTACTCTATTATCCTTCTTACTTAAGTTTTAATTATATTAAAGGAATCATCAGTACTACCATCATCTATAAAAATTATCTCAAAAGATAAATCTAAGGGTAATGTATTTTCAACTATCCCTTTATATAAAGTTTCAATAGATTCAGCTTCATTCTTTAAAGGGATTACAAAAGATATATCATAGTTACTCATTTTATAAAACTTCCTAAAAATAAAAGTGCCGCTCCTTGTCCATGAGGAAAGACGCCTAACTTTCTCTTGGCATAGTAAATATAATTTCCAGGTCCTGTACCTTCAGAGACACCTAATACCTCTCCATCCCTGCTAACTCTACTTTTTATTCCATTAAAGGCTTTATCAACTATATCTATATAACTCTTATCTAATATTCCTAACAAGATAGTTCTTTGTATCCCATAAGCTAACAGAGCACTACCAGAAGTTTCTAAATATGTACCTTTCATATTTATAAGTGTATGCCATAGTCCAGTCTTATCCTGCAATTTACTCAGCGAATTAGCCATACCTTTTATAATAGATTCAAGATAGGTCTTGTCTTCCTCCTCTACATAAGGGATCACCTCTGTCAAGGTGGCTAACATCCAACCATTTCCTCTTGCCCAATAGTGCTGTGTCAAAGAGAGAGTATTCTCATCCCAGGCATGACAAAACAAGAAGACGTTAGGATTCATTAGATATCTTATATGAATATAGAGTTGCTTCAAGCCTTCTTCTTTATAATTGTCTCCTAGTTTAATCATAAACGGACAGATCATATAAACTGTATCAATCCATAATTGTCTAGTCCCCGGTTCATGTACTATACCACCAGAAGGTAACCTATTTTTGTAAGACAGTATAAAATCTCCAAGCTCTTTTGCCTTTTCTACGTACTTCTCATCTTTAAACATATCAAATAAGGTTAATAGAACATCTCCTATTGCACAGTCATTTACATTTTGGGGCTTTATATCCTTTTCTATATATCTATCAACTAAAGCCTTTACATAGCCCCAATTACCAGTAGCTAGAAGCCCCTTCATTGCTACAGTCTGTCCCCAAGAATAACCTACAATTCCATTCTTTATAGTCCTAATAGCTATAGTTCTAATTAACTCTCTACTATCATTTACTAAGAATTTATTTTTTAAGTTCAAGTAGGGTAAGAAGTTATATTTATGTTCTATAGAATTCATCATCTTTATAGCTCTATCCAAATAAACTTCTGCATTACTAAGTCTACCAGCTTTTAAGTCATTCTTAGCCTTATTTATAAGACCTTCTACTTCTGTCAGATCCCAACCTTTTGCCCATTCTATTCTCATATTATGAAGTCGTGTTTCTGCATAAGAGAGTTTTTCGTTTAAACTTTTTGCGTATAGATATTTTTGAGTAGAGGATAATATTATAAAATTCAATAAGAAGAGACAAATTAATGTCCTCTTCATTTTTGCCTCGCTAGATGTTCCTTGTATGTCTTGGAAAATATATGGACTCCATTATCTTTCGTAAAGTAGAAAAGATAATCTGTATTGGCAGGGTTTACTGCAGAGGTTATAGATGAAAATCCAGGATTACATATAGGACCTGGAGGAAGCCCATAGTGTAGATAGGTATTATACGGTGAATCGACTTCAAGGTCCTTATAACTGAGGAAGGGCTTATACTTACCTAAAGCATACTGAACAGTAGCGTCACATTGTAGCTTCATCCCAATCTTAAGCCTTTTAAGTAAAACTTGAGCTATGATAGGTTTCTCACTATCTATTTTGGCCTCTTTTTCTATAAGTGAGGCAAGAATTATTGCCTCTCTGGGAGTGAGACCTAACCTTTTAGCCTTCTCTTCAAAATCCTTTGGTAATATCTCTACAAATCTATCTAAAAATTTCTTTATAACCATTTCGGGAGGGCTATCCAAGAAGAACTCATAGGTATCTGGAAATAAGAATCCTTCGTAAGGTGGCTCAACAAAAGAAGGATAATTACCTTTGACTTTTCTATTCAGGGACTCTAGAAACTTATCACTAGATATAACTCCATTGGCTGAGAGTTTTTCAGCAATTTCCCTAGAATTAAAACCCTCATGGATAGTTACCCAAACAGTCTTTGGCCTTACTCTAAATAGATACTCGATTAATAAGTCTAACCTAAGTCCCCTAGGGATATCAAAAGTACCAGGGATAAACCTTTTATCTCCGTTTCCTTTTAATTTGAGTATATATAAAAAAGCCCTTACGGAGGATATGAGACCCTTTTCCTTTAGGAGAAGACCTATCTCCTTAGCATTCATCCCAGGCTTTACGATAACAGTTTCAATACCTTTATAAGGTAAAGGTGGATAAATCAAAAATGAAAAAGAGAGAACTATTCCAAATATAACTAATAAACTCAATACCCTACTTATCATCCGCTTACTTTAAGTACTGTACTTTTAAGATAAGAAGATATAAAGATGTTTATCTCTCCATCTAATACTGCCTGTATATTACCCACCTCAACTCCAGTCCTATGATCTTTGACCAAAGTGTAAGGGTGTAAAACATAGGATCGAATCTGATTACCCCAAGCTATGTCTTTTCTTTCTCCTTTAATGGCTTGTAATTCTTTCTCTCTTTTTTCCCTTTCTAAAGCAAATAACTTGGCCTTAAGAATTCTCATAGCAGTCTCTCTATTCTGGTGTTGAGACCTCTCCGATTGACACTCCACAACAATACCAGTCGGTAGATGAGTAATCCTAACTGCAGACTCGGTTTTGTTTACATATTGACCCCCAGGTCCACTAGCCCTAAATGTATCTATCTTTAGATCTTCAGGCTTTATCTCTATTTCTACATCATTCCCTATATCTGGGACCACATCTACTAATGCAAATGAGGTATGTCTTCTATGAGCCGCATCAAAGGGGGATATCCTTACTAATCTATGAACTCCCCTCTCCGCCTTTAGAAGCCCATATGCAAAGTCTCCTTTGACTATAAAGGTAACACTCTTTATTCCTGCCTCTTCTCCAAAAGAGGTATCTACGATCTCTAGGTCAAAGTCGTTTTTTTCCGCCCATCTAGTATACATCCTCAGAAGCATCTCTGCCCAATCCTGCGCATCAACCCCCCCTGCTCCAGCATGGATAGTAACAACTGCGTTATAACTATCATACTCGTCTGTGAAGAGTGTCTGAAGCTCTAATTCTTCTAATAACTTTTCAACTTTCTTTAACTCTAGCCTTAGTTCTTCCTCTATACTTTCATCCTCTTCTAGTAACTCAGAAAATTCCTTTAGAGATTCCAAGGATTTTGAAATCTTTTTACCTGTATCTACAAGCCTTTTTAATTTACTCAGTTCTGACAAGATCTTCTGAGCTTCTTTAGGATTACTCCAAAGATCTCCTCTTTGTGCCTCCTCTTCTAGCTTATACAATTTAATATTCTGTTTGTCAAAGATAATCACCCAATTCTAAATATCTCTTTTCTAATTCTTCTATCTCCTTCTTCATTATTCATCCCTTCCACAGCAATATTTATACTTTTTCCCGCTTCCACAAGGGCAAGGGTCATTCCTGCCTATCTTTTTTGTCTTTATAGGTTTTCTTATAGAGCTATTAACAGGAGTCGATGATGTAACCGCTATAGGCTTATGCTCTATCCTTTCTGGTCTAATCTCCAGTTTCATAAGAAACCTAGAGATATCTCTTCTTATACCAGAAAGCATGTCTTGAAACATCTCATAAGCTTCTTTCTTATATTCTATTAAAGGTTCTCTCTGCCCATAAGCTCTTAGTCCTATCCCTTCTTTTAAAAAATCCATGTTTTCTAAGTGTTCTATCCAGTGAGTATCAACAACCCTAAGCATAATAAATTTTTCAGCCTGTCTCAATAACTCAGGACCAATCTCTCTTTCTTTCTCTTCATATCTGCTACTTATCTTCTCTTTACACTTAGATATAATTTCATTGTAGGAAAGTTCTTCTATTTCTTGAATGCTCAGATCTACATTAAATGTATTCTTTAATTCATTCACAAATCCCCCTAGATCCCATATATCCTTTTGGTTCTTAGGTATATATGCCTCAGCTATCTCCAAGAGATAATCATTCATAATGGAGAGGACAGAATCCTTTAGATTTTCTTTGGTTAGTATTTTCCTTCTTTCTTGGTATATTACTCTACGTTGTATCTCCATCACATCGTCGTACTCCAAAAGATGTTTTCTTATGTCAAAATGATACGATTCTACCTTCTTCTGGGCATTTTCTATAGCTTTAGAGATAATAGGATGCTCTATTGGTTGATCTTCGTCCACTCCTAATTTATCCATAATATTTTTTATCTTTTCTGAACCAAATAACCTCATCAATTCGTCTTCTAGAGATACATAGAACCTAGAAGAACCTGGATCTCCTTGCCTTCCAGCTCTACCACGGAGCTGATTATCTATCCTTCTCGATTCATGCCTTTCTGTACCTATAATATGAAGTCCACCGAGTTCGGCTACCCCTTCTCCAAGAACTATATCGACACCTCTACCTGCCATATTTGTTGCTATAGTAACACTACCTTTTTGTCCTGCCTTAGCTATTATCTCCGCTTCTTTTTCATGATACTTAGCATTTAGAACTTGATGTGGTATACCAAGTCTTTTTAACATAGCACTTAAAAGTTCTGATTTTTCTATGGAACGGGTACCTACAAGTACAGGTCTACCTGTTTTATATAGCTCAACTATTTCATTAACAATCGCCTTAAATTTAGCTTTCTCTGTCTTATATACAGCATCTGGGTAGTCTATTCTTATCATTGGTTTGTGTGTAGGTATAACTACTACCTCTAAACCATATATCTTTAAAAATTCATCAGCCTCAGTAGCAGCAGTTCCGGTCATACCCGCTAGCTTTTTATACATTCTAAAGTAATTCTGTAAGGTTATAGTCGCTAATGTCTGAGCTTCCTGTCTTATCTTAAGACCCTCTTTAGCCTCTATAGCTTGGTGTATTCCGTCACTATACCTTCTACCGTACATAAGTCTACCAGTAAATTCATCTACTATAATAACTTCTCCATCCTTTACTATATAATCTACATCCTTCTTAAAAAGTTCTTTAGCTTTGAGTGCTGCTATAAGATAAGATAAATAATCTATATCATTAACTGCATATATATTCTCTATCCCTAAGACTTTCTCTACTTTTCTAGCTCCTACATCGGTTAGAGTAACACTTTTAAGTTTTTCATCTACTGTATAGTCAACATCTCTTATCAAATTTCTGGCTATATGTGCAAATTGATAATATAGCTTAGTAGGTTTCTCTGCTACTCCTGAGATTATAAGGGGTGTTCTAGCCTCATCTATGAGTATACTATCAACCTCATCTACAATGGCATAATTAAAATCCCTTTGTACCAATTCTTCCTCACTCAAAGCCATATTATCTCTAAGATAATCAAAACCAAACTCAGTATTAGTACCATAAGTGATATCAGAATTATAAGCTATTCGTCTCTCACTAGGAGTAGAATCGTGCTGTAGGAGTCCAACTGTAAAGCCTAAGGATTCATAAATAGGTCCCATCCAGTATCTATCTCTCTTAGCTAGGTAGTCGTTTACAGTAACTATATGGACGCCTTCCCCTGTTAATGCGTTTAAGTAGGCAGGCATAGTAGCTACAAGGGTCTTTCCTTCTCCTGTCTTCATCTCTGCTATTTTCCCTTCGTGAAGCACGATAGCCCCTATAAGCTGGACATCAAAAGGTCTCATATTAACCTTTCTTTTGGCCACCTCTCTTACTACTGCAAATGCAGGGATCATTATGTCATCTAGGGTTGCTCCTTGCTTCAGTTTCTCCTTAAATTCTAAAGTCTTCTGAGCCAATTCTCCATCAGAAAGCTTAGATATTTCTGGCTCAAGTTCGTTTATCCTTTCTACTATATACCAATATTTTCTTAATTCTCTATCAGTATTTTTCCCTATAAGCTTCTCTAAAAGTTTGAACATACTAATCCCTTCTTTAGAAGTTTATTACTACTCTTTCCCTATCTTTAGACACTATATTTTCCATAAAGGACTTATACTCTGGATAATCTTTAGTGTCAATAAGTGTCTTCCTAATCTGAAAGACTCTCTCTACCCTTAGTATATTCCCATCAAGAGAAATCTTCATGCTGTAGTAGGCAAAAGGCTTATCTAAGACTAAATTATCAGGTATATATGCAACTTTAGAACCTTCAGGGAGTTTATAAGTAACTATATCTCTAATGGTATAAGGTGACCAATAATTGATTGGATACTTCCTCTCTTTTTTAGCTACAGACTCACTTGTCTCTAATCTCTCCATAATTGAGGGTAAGAAGGAAATAGAATTCTGAACAACTTGAGCATATCCAGGAGCGCTGAATAAATATTTCTCCCATACATCCATATCTAGATCTCTCAAGTTAGAAAGTTCATAGCCTTCTAAGATTGCATTAGGGACAAGAGACCTCAATGACCACTCTAAATCTTCTCTTATTTTCCTATCTGCAGCGGTCTTCCAAACACTTCTAAGATATGTATCGTAATAACCTTTAAATGTCACATAGGCAGAACCTTTTATACTTCCATCTTTTGAAAGAGTAACTTCTATGTTCCTAGTTTTCTCATTATCCTCAGGTTTATCTACAGGAATGTCTACTAATAATGGTTTTCCTTCATCAATCAATAATGCCTTTGTTCCCTGATCCATAGATGGTATATATCCAAAACGTGTATCTTCTGCAGTTCCATCAAGAAAGTAAAGCTTATCATTGAGCTTTATAGCACATATTGCATGATCAAACTGGAAACCTGGAGAATCTAAAGGCAGAGTTCCCTTATATCTAGTTCTTACCAGGACATAATAAGCGGGTATACCTATCTCCCTATACATAGAGATTAGTAATGTTGCCTTATCTTTACAATCTCCATACTTATACTTAAACACTTCACTAGCCTGATGAGGCATAAGTCCACCTATACCAAACTCTAAACCAACATACCTAATATCATTAGCAACAAAATAATATATAGCCTTAGCTTTATCTTCAAGGGTCTTTTTGTCCTTAGTAAGTTCAGTAACCTTAGCCTTTATCGCCTCATCAGATTTCGTCTTCGGATTGGCTATGTCATAATACCAACTAGCTACCTCTTGCCAATCTTTGAAGGTGGTTATTTCCAATCTAGGAACTATGTCAGCTAGAGGAGGCATATAATCCTCTTGAATAATTTGAGGAATATTTTTCATCTCCCATTTGTATACAACGGTATTACCTTTTTCTTCTATCTGGGGCTCCAACTGTCCATTGTACATTTTGTAGTAGATATTCATTCCCTTAGGGATCACTAAGGTATATCTAGAGATTAACATAGGATCAAAGTCTTGAAAGAGAAATTCATCTTGGAAGTGTTTTCCAAGAGGACCTCTCCCAAGGTCATCCACAGTATATGCATACTCTATAATTGCATTATTCTCAAGAGACGGCATGGATATAACTTTAGCCATAGCATCTGAATATAAATGATATCCCTCTGCAAGGGAGACATCATGAATAGCGGTAGCTTCTACCTCTGTTCCATCTGGCTTTATCGTCCTGGCTTTTAATATCCTTACCCTTTCGCTAAGAAGACTGTAGGGTATATATACCTCTCCATAAATCTCTCTCCCTCTCTCATTTAATATCTTAATAACTTTATGATAGGTCAAAGAAGAGGTGCCATCAGACCTGACTATTCTTTCTGCGCTATCTAGAATTATAACAGCTGAAGCATCTGGATAATCTTTTTGAGTAGGTGTGTCTTTTATAAGTTTAGATATATCTGCAATCGCATAGGTTTCTTTCTTAAGGAAACTTAGATAATCTTTGAGAGATATATTACCTGGCTCTATTTCTAAGGCCTTCTCCCAGTGTAAGAGAGCATTCTCTTTTTGCCCCAACTCATAGTATAGATTTCCAAGGTATTCATGTATTTCAGGATAGTAAGGAGATATCTCATTAGCCTTTTCTAATAGTGCAATTGCTTCAGTAAACATCTTAGACCTCATATAAAGGTCAGTTAAGTCCAGATAAAGATTGATATTATAGGGTTCTCTATCTAATCTCTCTTTTATCATTAAGATAGCTTCAGGATAGTTACCTCTATTTTTGTATATGGTTTGTAGATTACTAAAAGCGCTGTAAAAAGTCTTATCTATCTCTAGTAACTTTTTATATGTAGCAATTGCATCATTATACCACCCTCTTTTTTCATATATAAGTCCAAGAACATAGTAACTAAGTGGATGAGTGGAGTTTATTCTTAATGACTCATTTATAGTATCTTCTGCGTCCTTAATCCATCCCTTTCTAAGATAAGTCCAAGATAAATATGCATAAAGTTGAGGATAGTCTTTCCCATATTTTAACCCTTCTTGGAATAGCTGCATAGCCTCTTCATATAGCCCTTTATCGTATCTATTCCAGCCTAAATCAACATAAGCTCTGACAAATTCTGGTATAGAGGCTATTACCTTTCTTAGTTCACTTATGCCTTCATCTATTTTATCTTCATCTAGATAAGTTATAGCAAGGAAATAACGAGGAAGGATAGTATTAGAAATGTCTAAAGCCTTGAGAAAACTTTTTTCCGCCTTATCCCAGAGTCCTCTTTTCCTATAGATTATACCAGCATGAACTAATGACCAATAATCCTGTTTTATATCATCTTCTACAATCTTATACTCTGTCCCTTTTTTGACTTCCTGGGGTTCTAATGAATACATAAGCCCAGGGACATTATTGCCATTCTCATCGGTAATTCTAAGGATAAATTGCCAAAGGCTACTATCTTCACAGACCTTTACCAAGAGTTTATTCCAACCTTTATTAAGTCTAACCCTTACTATATCTTGATCTATATAGATATTCCTGTATATATCTTGAGATAGTACTTTAGTATCATTTAGCCAGATAGTCAAAGCACCTGTACTTCCAGATCTTATAAAGACACCCCTGTCAGATGAACTGTATATATAAGTAAGAGCATAAGCGGTTACGCTATCTGTAGGGTACAGCAAATTTCCAAGTTTAACAACTCCAAAAGTACTCTTGGTTGGAAACCACTTAACTTCCATTCCATTTTTACCAGTATAGATCTTATTGAGATCTATTTCCTCTTCTGGAGGGAAAACTTTATAAAATCCAGAACCTCCTACGTTATCGAATGGACCTACTACAAGCCATTCGTCAATCAATCCTAGTCTAGATATATAGTCTTTCGCAGAATCATAGTTGCCAAGTTTTAGAAGATTTTGTACCTTTTCCCAATATAGAGAAGATAGTAGGGTAGGACTTTGAGCCTTAGATATTAAGCTGTCTATAAAGGCCAATGCAGATTTATATAAACCTTCCTCTTCATAGAGGTCGCTTAGAAGATACCAGTATCCTAAAGAAGAGTAACTATTGGGATTCTCTAATATTACCTTTTCCCATTTTTCTATGCTTTCTCTATTATCTCCTTTTATCCAGGCTTTCCAACCCTCTACCTCTAAAAGATTAGAAGTCTCTAAGGTAAGTTTTGATTGTATTTCTTGGGTAAAAGAAAAAGAAGGTAGAATAAATAGAAATACTACTAATAATACTAAAAGTCTTTTCAAGCTATACATTCTATCTCATCTCCCCATTATTCAGATTGTGGTTATATATAACTAAACCAGCTCCTATCTTTGGATAAAAATATGTAGATTTCTGAGGTAATCTTTCTCCTCTTTCTACAATTACCTTTAATGTATTCATCGAGAGAGAGCTAACGAAAAAGGCTAAATCGTAAGCGTTGGTATCTACAAGAGACTTAGCTTCCTCTAGACTATGAGTATAAAAGATAGATATATTGGTAAATTTGTCCAAAAGTCTATGAATCGAAATGACATTAAGCTCCTCTGTTCTAAATTTAAAGATTTCTCCTCTCTTATAGACATATACTAAGTGTTCATCTTGATTTGCTTCTATTAAATTGGTCCTTTCTAAGGAGAAAGTACTTAATAGCTCCCCCTCAAAATCATTAGATACACCTTTTATGACCCTATGCGTAGGCAATAAGGTTAACCCCCCACTGTATGCATCAACTAAAAACATCATTACAAAACTATATGGCCCAGGTTTACCTAACTCTAATTCCATCAGATTTTTATATTCCAAGGCAGTTTCGTACCTATGATGCCCATCTGCTATTAATATTATTTTATCCTTAAATAAGTTCGTAATGTTTTCTAACCAATTATCTATAACCCATAATGTAAACCTATCTGAAGAGAACAGTGGTTTCTGTAACTCAATATATTCCCAAATTTCTCTACCAAACCCAGTCTCGTCGAAATAAATTCCTAATATAGGACTTATGTTTGACTTAGTATATCTTAAAAGATTAAACCTATCCTCCTTAGGTTTTGGAAAAGTAAACTCATGAGGAAGTATGATCCGTTTTTCAAAAGGCTCTATCTTAACTATACCAAAGAGCCCTCTTAATATTCTTTCTTTCCCTTCTATATTGTATTTCTCTCTATAAAAATAGAAACTCGTCTTTTCTGTATTAGTTAAGACTTTATTTTCTATCCAGAGCTCTAGTGTCTTACTTGCGTTAATATATCTTTCTCTACCATTCCCAAAAGGTAACTCTAACCTGATTATATTGTAAGGATGTCTGTTATATAGTTCCATTTGAAGACTAGGAGAGATAATATCATAAGGAGGTGACACCACATCCTCTAAGTTTTCTACTATATTCTTGTTGTAAATAAGTCCAACAAAAGGTCTTACCTCTGCCATAAAAGTCACCTAGATTCTTTCAATACAATATTATCTTCCAAAAGTTCCTCTACAAGAGATCTTACAGCTTCCAATCTTTTGTTGTCTAAGGCTAGAATATCTAGGGTATTTTCATAGATTCTAACTATTCCTAAATCTAGATCCCCCTCTGTCTCTTCTTCGCTAGGAAGAATTATCTGATTAGTATTAAGCAAGATATCGCTTCTGGGGTTTTTAACACAGACAAAGATCTTACCTTGGGGAGTCTCTTTTCTTTTAACAAAGAGAGGAGAAAGTTGTAATATAGTATCTACCTTATTATAGTCTCTTATCTCATATTCAGCTATCTTAATTCTCGGTTCTTCTCGTGGTTGAGATATACTGTTTATATATAGGTAAAGTCGATATCCATAGATACGCAATGTATCCTCTATAGAAGTCCCATCCCTTCTAAGTGTCTCTATAAATTGAGCCAAGACATCTTCTAAACCCTCCGGCTTCTTTACTAGCCAAGGGAAGAATGTATAACCTAGAAAATAAAAATTATCGTATGGCACAATCCTACCAAAAGCAACTTCTCCACCAGATAGTGGCATAATATTCTCATCAAACACTATATGATCTCTACCAGTTATAAGGTCTATAAATCTGGCTTTGCCAAGTTTATTGACTACATCCTTTATCTCATATATCGACCAATATGTTCCATCAAATCTCCTTAGCAGATTTTTTTCCTTTTCTGTAACCTCTTCATCTTCAAGAAATAGCTGTAGCGGGGTCTTTCCTTTTGCGACGTACTCATTAAAGATAAACCAATCTAAAACCTCTTCCCAGTCAGTCTTACTTCTAACTAGATCATCAAAGCTATCAGCTGATGATAACTCTTTTCTTTCAAACTTTCCTAAAATATCTCTAAATGCTTCTTTATAATTAGTAAATGAATAATAGGCAAGCTTATAATATAAGGAAAATTTTAGAAAGTTTATTTCTAGAGATTCTTCATAAGAAGTAAGACAACATCTCTTAAACTTTTTACCACTTCCACAAGGGCAGAGATCATTTCTCCCTATATCTATGTAACCTCTAGTCAACCTGCTCATCTTGCTTGAATTATCCTTCTCCTCCCTTAACTAATTTAACAAACAAAGGCATTAACTGATTTCCAAGTAATCTACCCAAGGATCCTTTTGCACACTCCTTCTCAGAGTAAGAGGTACTTCCATCGCTCTCTATTCCTGCTCCAGCTATCAGTAAAGGTACAGGGTCGTCAGAATGAGCCTTTAATTCACAAGGAGTTGAATGATCTGCAGTAACAGTTATTACAACATTAGAAAGGTCTATCTTGGGTAATAATTCTCCAAAGAAATATCTATCTATAGCAGATATACTATCTCTTTTTTCTAAAGCCTTTCCATCATGACCTGGGACATCTGGCCCTTTCAGATGTATATAGAGCGCATCATAATGTTTCATATACTCAATAGCTTTTTCAGCTCTTAAAGGATAGTCTATCTTAGGGTCGCCGGTAGGTTCAGGCAATTCTACTATATCCATTCCTGTGAGCATAGCTATACCCATTTCTACAGGCATTTCAGCAAAACAGGCAAAATTTAAGCCGAATAACTCTTTTATATTAGGAAATTGAGGGAGTTTATCACCTGCGTCTCTAGTAAGTATAACATTACCCATCATTTTACCTTGCGCTTTTCTCTTCAGGTTCACTTCCGCATTATTTAGAACGATATGACTCTTTTCTACAAATTCATTAGTTAAATCGGCTGCTCTTTTAGCCTCTATACTATTATCTAACGGCTTACATACCTGAAGGTAAGGTTCAAACTTTTCTTTTGCTACTCCGAAATACCCAATCTTATCATATGCCGGATCTGTATTTGTAATGTTGGCAGAAAGTGGTCCTTCTTTACATCTTATCCAGAGGACCCCTCTGTGACCAACAGTACTTACAAATTTAAACTCTGCAGGATGGCTTGTCAGTTGCACCTTTTTATTAACCTCTTCTGCTAAGGCCTTAGCTTCCTCTGTAGTAAGATCTCTTCCTGCCCTTCTATCTACAAGATACCTATTCTCATCCATAGTAGCAAAATTTACTCTAAAAGCGAGATCTCCTGGTTTAACATCAATACCAACAGCAAAGCATTCTAAAGGGCCTCTTCCGGTATAGTATCTTTCCGCATCATAACCTAATATACTGATAACTGCAATGTCGGACTCTGGAGCTATACCCGGACCTACAGTATCCACTAAACCAGTTTTTCCTTTTCTAGCTAAATCATCCATCATAGGAGTTTCAGCCGCTTCTAATGGAGTTTTACCTCCCAATTCCTTACAAGGCCTATCACCTAGACCATCTAATACAATATATAACAATTTATTCATCCTGCTTACTCACCTCTTTCTTGTAAAGTTAGTTAGGTCTATTCCATTATAGCATATAAATATAAAAACGCTTATATATTCTAAATCCGCCTATACAAATAACTTAATACTTACGAACATAGAAATGTATTATAATATGTAATGATTATAGCTTCAAAAAAGAAGCTTTTAAGATTTAAGAATAAGTTGAATAAAAGTTATGAATAGAGCTATTTATCTCTTACTAGGATCTTTTAAATGAATAGCAGGACCTCTAATAGATCTGTCCCTCTAGATACTTTTAGAGGAATAACTATATTACTCATGTTATTGGTCAATAATGTGGCCATAGATATTATAACTCCTTACTACTTGAAGCATGCGCCTTGGGGAAAAGGGGTAACGATTGCTGACTTAGTTATGCCTTGGTTTCTTATGATAGTAGGGATAGCCATCCCTTTTTCCTTGTCTTCAAGTAAAAGAAGAGGTATCCCATTGTGGAAATATAACTTGAGGGCATTAAATCGAACTATCAAGTTATTTCTTATCGGATGTTTTCTTACCTCAAGTATATATAAACAGCCATACTTTGGTATGGAAGTTCTTCAACTTATTGGGCTGACTTATTTTGTAGGTGTAATCTTTTGCCCTCTCTATATTCCTTATCGTGCACTTATAGCTACCATCTTTCTTATATTACACTGGGCTATGATAAAATTTATTCCTATTCCTGGGATAGGGGTAGGAATATTTACAGAGGAAAAGAATATTATTAAATATATTGATACGGCATACCTGCAGAGATTACACTTAAATGGAATTATCTCTGTAATTCCTACATCTGGACTTGTTATTATAGGCTCTATTATAGGTAATATATTAATGAGAGAAGGAACTAAAAAGAATACATATATCCTCTTTGCTACTGGAGCTCTATTAACATTAAGCGGTTGGGTATGGAATCTAGATATACCTTTCAATAAACCATACTGGACATCTTCTTATATTCTTTATACCGCAGGTCTAGGAACAATCTTATTAGGTATAATATATCTGTTAGTAGAAGTTATAAAATGGAAAAAATGGACTTTCCCTTTCGTAGTGTTAGGAAGAAATGCCATCCTTGCTTATATATTGCCTATTCTTTTTAAAGTGTATGTACTTGATGGGTGGAGATGGCGGATGCCTAACGGGTCAATTCTTTCGGTAAAAGAAGCAATCCTTCACCTCCTTATCTCTAAGTTTGGAATAACAGTAGGAGGATGGAGTTATACGATTCTCTACATATTAGTTTGGTGGTTATTCTTCCTGTATCTCTATTTGAGAAAAATATTCGTAAAGATATGAGATCCAAAAAGAGACCCTTGACAGAGTTGATAAATTATGCTAAATATTTATTAAATATTTTATCTTAATAGGTTTAACAATGGGAGATAAGACTAAAGTTACAGTAAAATATATCGCTGAGAAGGCTGGTGTATCATATGCAACTGCATCCTTAGCTCTATCTGGTAAGGGAAGGATAAGTGATTCTACTAGAAAAAAGATTTTAGAGATAGCTTCAGAATTAGGGTACCCTATAGATAAAAAATCAATCTCTAACATACCTCTTATCGCATTTGTAGATGCGAATAGTCACATGGGAGGCTTTTATATGTCCCTAATAGAGGGTGTTATAGATAGACTGAGAGAATATAATTATGCCGTTTTATTAGATATTTGTGGAGAATTCGGACCAGATAGAATTATTGAGAGGAAAAAGAGATTAGAAGATTTTCATCAAAATTATGATGGTATATTAATACTCTCTCACTGGGGGATAACAGTTGAGGAAGTTCTTCCTCTTCTAGACCATAAGAAGCCTTTTATTGTTTTAGATGGAACTATAAAAGGATTTGCGAGAAATTATGTAACGGTGGACCATTATCAAGGGGCATTTGATGCAGTTGAATACCTAATTCAGGTTGGGCATAGATATATAGCTCATATATCAGGACCTCAAAATCATGAACATGCTCAGTTAAGACTTAATGCATATATCGATGCACTCAAAAAATATAAACTCCCTGTAAGAGAAGAATACATAGTAGAGGGAGATTACCACAAAAAGAGCGGGATTCAAGCTATGGAAAAGCTTTTAAATCTAAAGCCACTTCCTTCAGCTATTTTTGTTGCCAATGACAATATGGCTATAACTGCTATGCAGGTAGCAAAAGACAAAGGTTATCATATTCCACAGGATATTTCATTTATAGGATTTGACGATATCCAAGCAGCCGAGTTATCTGAACCTCCGCTTACAACAGTTCGTCAGCCTCTATACGATGTCGGCAAAGAAGGAGCTGAAATGTTAATAGAGCTACTAGAGAGCAGAAATCTAGTAATTGAGCCCAGAGTCTTAAGG
>JBMFMV010000022.1:0-25965 GCA_049970495.1 bacterium | reverse complement strand
TATCGGTTGAAAGTCCCTTCTATAGGATTGAAGTTACAGAGAAGAATAAAGTCAAACTTTGGTGGAAAACCAGAGAAAGAGAATTAAGCCATGAATTGGGGGATGTTATAGTAGTAGAAGATCTGAGATGGGATCTTGAAGATGCCCTAGAAGAACAAGCCCAAAAGGAGGCAGTTCCAAGAGTAATTAAGGAGGAATTAGAGTATGAACCAGAAGAATATTATAGAGATGGAAGAAGTAACTTCACCGGTATAAAATGGACTTTCTCTAGAGATGAGATAGAGATTATAGAAAGTGGATTACTTAGAACTATAGTAAGGATTAAAGGTAAGGTCTTGAATTCACTTGTAGAAGAAGATATTATTCTGTATCAACATATACCTAGAATTGATTTTAAAGTAACTATAGATTGGGAAGGTGAGAAGAATACACAAGTAAGGGTGAGATTTCCATTTGATATTCCTAATGGTAAAATCACCTATGAGGTTCCATTCTATGGAGTTGAACTTGACAAAGATGAGATGCCTAATACCTATAGAGGTAGTGGAGGGAAGTTTGTCCAAAAGTGGATAGATATAAGTAATGAAGATTTTGGAGTTACTTTTGGTACTCAGAATTGTTCTCATCTTCTCAGTGGTACTACTATAGAAGCGATTATTCTCAGATCTACTTATAGTTGCGGAGATCCATTTACTTGGAGTCTTAATAAGGGGCTTCATACATTCAGCTTTTCTCTAGTAGCTCATGACAGAGATTGGAGAGAGAGTCATAGCTGGAGAATAGGATGGGAATTCAACAACCCTCTTGAGATGTTTAACCCAAATGTTATTGAACCAATAAAATCTCTCAAATCTATACTACCAGAAGATTTTACTCTATGTGAGGTGGATAATCCCAGTATTGTAATTACCACTATTAAAAAATCTTACAAGAACAACTTTTGGCTCTTGAGATGTTTTGATGCAGAAGGTAGAGGAGGAGAGGTCAATATACTGTTTCCATTTAAACTAACTGAAGCATGGGATTCAAATATGTTGGAGGAACCTATGGAGAGACTCCAAGCAGAGGATAAAAGCATTCATTTAGTATTTAAACCTAGTGAAATCAAGAATATTTTGTTAAAGTTCGAAAAGGAGGACAATAAATGAGTTTAGGGAAAGAGATCAGGATGGCAAGATTATTCAATGCTAAAAGTGGAAGGATGGTGTTAGTAACTGCTGACCACGGGATATGCATAAATCCTATGAAAGAGATTGAGAATCCTAAAGAAGTAGTAAGAAAGATAGCTCAAGGAGGAGCGGACGCAATTTTATTAACCCCAGGGATTGCTCGTATTGTAAAAGAAGAACTGATAGGTAAGATTTCTCTTATGCTACGTATAGATGGAACTGCGACTTCTATTGGACCAGATCTAACGAATGATAGGCTTATCTATTCTGTAGAAGGAGCATTAGCTATGGGCGCAGATGCAGTAGCTACATTTGGAGTTATCGGAGTACCTAGAGAGGCAGAGCTTTCTCAAAAAATTGGACAAGTAAACGAAGTCTGTGAGAAATGGGGTATGCCGATGATGGTAGAAATGATACCAGAAGAGATGTTAGTACATCAATTTAAAGATAGGGCAGAACGTAGATGGCCTAAAGATCCAGAGATAGTTAAATATAGCGCAAGAGTAGCTGCTGAATTGGGAGCAGATATAGTCAAAGGCTATTATACTGGAGATTCAGAAAGCTTTAAAGGGGTAATTAGGTATTGCCCTGTTCCCTATGTTGTCCTTGGGGGACCCTCCTCAGAAGACCCTGAGATATTCTTGAGATTTATCAGAGAAGCTATGGACTGCGGAGCAAAAGGAGTATCGGTGGGAAGAAATGTATGGGCATATAGAGATCCGGTGGCAATAACTAGGGCTATCTGTCGAATTGTCCATGATGATGCCTCTGTTGAAGAAGCTTTGAAGGAGATCAAGTAGAGGAAGTCTATGTCTTCTAAATTGGGTTTCTTAAACATAGGTCATAGAGATTATCCTAACGATATAGCCAGAATGATAGCTGATAAGGCGGTAGAAAATCTAAGAAAGGTAGGAATAGAAGTTAGCTATAAAGATATGCCTATTGTAGACCCTATTACAGCAAGGAACTTAGCCTTAGAATTAGTAAAGGAAGACTTAGATGGGGTAATAATCTTTTTAGGTACATGGATCGAATGTCCTGTGGCTATAAGTGCTATAAGGGAGATCGAACACCTTCCATTTGCTCTATGGGGATATCCTCAATTTATAAGGGGGGAGGACACTCCCTTTGTTAAAAAAGGAGAAAAAGATTCTACTGGTTCTTACGTAGCATTGACTGTATTAAAAGGAACCCTTGATAGAATGGGATATAGATACTTCTGGATAGTAGGATTCCCTGATGATAAGAGAGCATTGGAGAGAGCTACTATTTTTTCTAGAATAGCATATACAATGAAGACATTAAAGAGAGTAAGGATAGGACTTATAGGTTATGCGTCTATGGGGATGTATCCAGGGACATTTGATCATGCCTTGTTAAGAAGGTTTATAGGTCCAGAGGTTATCCAGTTTGATACCTATACTTTGATAAATAGGATAGAAAGGATAAAGGAAACAAAACAGACCATTGGAGTATTAAAGGAAAAGGCACATATACATCAGGATGCTACAGAAGAAAAGCTAGAAAAAGTAGCCAGGATGTATAAGGCCCTGAAAGAACTATCTAATGAGTATTACTTAGATGCAGTGAACGTAAAATGCCAGTATGAATTATCCCAAGAGTATGGAGCTGTAGCTTGTATCCCCTGTTCTCTTCTAGCAGATTCAGGGATAGTCACTACCTGTGAGGGAGATGTAATGACTACTGTAAGTGCAGTAATAATGCATCTAATTACTAATCAAGTCATATATTATGGTGATATACTAGATTGGGAGGACGGAAGGATTTTATTATCTTCCTGTGGGTTTATGCCTTTCTCGCTCTCTAAGTATAAACCTACCATAAGAGAGCTTGGATATCCTGGATTTAAAGGGTTGATAAATTCTGGGGTACTTAAAGAAGGAGAAATTACTATGGTAAGACTTTATGAAGGGATAGGAAGTTATAAGATGAGTATAGTAAAGGGAGAAGGCATAGATACTAAACCTCGTATGGGTAGGTTCCCTGCATTAAATATAAAAGTAAACTTTACTGAAGAAGAATTTCTAGAATATATCCCGAGCCAACATTATTGTATAGCGTACGGAGATTGGATAAGAGATCTAGAAGAACTGTGTAAATTTATGGGGATAGGAAAGGAAGTGTTAAGATGAACAGTATGGAAGAAATCAGAAAAGCATTAAAAGATACTAAGATTTTCATTATTCCATACGCCCATTGTGATTGGGCGTGGACTCATACAAGAAAATGGCATAGAGAAAGATATGCCAGCATAATAAATTCTATTCTAGAGATTCTTGAAAATTATCCCCAATTTAGATGGTATATGGATAATTATAAGATGGAATTAACCCCATTCTTAGAAAAATATCCAGGAAAGATTGAAAGACTTAAGGAATTTGTTAAAGAAGGTAAGATTGGTGTCTGTGGAGGATACGCTAACGTAAGACCTAATATGGTAGGAGAGGAGACATTCATAAGAAACCTTGTTATTGGGAGGAAATATTTTAAGAATCTTTTCCCTGATGCTGATCTTTCTGTTCATGCAGATGCGGTAGATGTAGCTCTCGGACATCCTCAAATGCCTCAGATTTTAAGAAAGGCTGGATATAAATATTTTAGATGCTGGAGGCCACATGAGGTAATGACAGTGAAAGGAATCCCTAACGAATTCATATGGAAAGGGCTAGATGGAAGTGAGATCCTAGTAAGTAGAGGTAGCTATGCTGGCTTAGGACAGAAAGAATTGGCAGAACTAGATTACAAAAAGGATTGGGAAAAGACTCTTTATACTCTGTATGAGTTAGAATTAGAGTATATACTTTCTACCTCTAAAACAAAACTTCTTTGGGTAAGTCATGGAATGGACGATATGCTTCCATTGAGAACATATCCTGGACAAGATGAGCTTCCAATAGACCTTATTGGTATAGTAGAAGAGTGGAATAGGAGAGAGAAAACACCGATGATTTTTGCTACTCCTTTAGAGTTCTATAGAGCGTTAGAAGATATTAAGGAAACGTTACCTCTAGTAGAAGGGACGATAGATCCATGTGATGTCTGTTATAATGCAGCATGGAATGGAGAGAAAGGTTTGTGGGCACTGAGATATAAAGGAGATTGTGCTCTTGTAGAAGCAGAGAAGTGGAACACTATCTCTAGTATGTTCACTGGAGAGAGTACTAATTACCAAGGCTTATGGGAAGATCTATTAACCGCCTCTGCTCATGCTACTCAGTGGCTTTTCGAAGAAGACTTCCAAGAAATCTACTCGTTAGCTTCTAGAGTTGTATCTGAAGGAGTTTATTCAAGAAACAAGGCGTTAAGAGATATAATGTTCCATATAGATATTCCAGAGAATTGTTCCGCGGTAATATTCAATTCGTTAAGTTTTAAGTATGACCCTTTAGTAAAAATTACTCTCCCAGTATCAAATATAGATAAGGTCCAACTAAAAGATGGCAATAACAATATTATTCCTTTTCAGGTTCTTAAGAATTATATCTGGCCAGAAAAAGTATGGGAATGGGATGTATTGGCTCGGATAGACCTTCCTTCTCTAGGATATAACATAATAAAGATAGAAGAGTCTGAAAAGAGTCACATATTAAAAGGGTCTCCAAGGCTAGATATAAAACTAGAAGCAGGTAGAGTTGTTGAAATCATAGATAATAAGACAAAGAATACATACAAAGCTTCTGAAAGTATCCCTTGGAATCACCTTCGTTATTATGGAGTTGATACAGAAGGTGGGGTACTACATGTAGGACCCATTACGGGTTGTTGTGATGTTCAGTGGCATAAGTATGAAGTTATAGAGGAAGGACCTCTAAGATGGGCTTATAGATTATGGGGTAACATAGGGGGTCATAATGTAGTCCAGGATATAATGCTATTTGATGAAGAGGATAGGATAGAATTTTTGACCGAGGTTGATTGGAAGGGTGGAAATGGATTTTTATTAGCTATGATCCCTCTCGATAGTCAGGGAGAATTATTAGGGGATATCCCATTTGGTATAGAGAGAAAGCCTATTGAAAGTGAGCCTTATGGTAAGTTACCTGGTAAAGGTTGGGATAATATACATAGGCAGAGAGAAGGGATGTTCTTTGCAAAGAGTTTTGTTATCCATAAGGGGAAGAATTATTCCACTGTTTTCTGGAATATTAATGGTGATAGATACTTTATATATGACAAAAAATTAAATACCTTAGGACATATTTTAATAAATAGTATTGTTAGACCACAAGGGACTTGGGAGGAGCATGTAAACTCCTCCATAGAAGGGATAGGGAGACATCTGTTTTCTTACTCTATAAAAGTGAGTATGGATGAAATAGACGAATCTGAAACGGTAAAAACATCTCTTAAACTAAAGAATAATCCTGTAGTACTTGATCCTCAAAGGGGATTAGACAAAGCACTTCCGCCCTATTATAGTTTTCTTTCTCTTATACCAGAAGATATTGTGGTTTCAGCAATTTATAGAGAGGGAGAAGATATAATTATAAGGTTATTTGAGCCTGTGGGGAAGAAACGAGAAGTAAGATTACATACCCACTTTAATTTTAAAGAAGTATTCCCAGAAGACTTTATAGGTAATCGCTTAGAGGGATCTTATGTTAGATTGAAAGATAAGGAGATCTCTTTCGAGATAAAACCATACGAAATAGTTACATTAAGAGGGAGATTGAGATGAATGAAGTGATAGAAAGAGAAACTCCTATAGGGAAAGTTAAGATTAGGCCACTATCTAAAGATGATTTTGAAATTCTCTATGAACTCTTTACAGCTATTACTGATACTGATAGATATTTTTTCCATCCTCATCCTTTCGACAAAGAAACAGCTAAGAAGCTTATTGAAGAGGTAGGGAATCCGAATGTCTTTAGAGTACTTGTAATTCTTCCCTCTGGAGAAAGAGAATTAGCCATTGGATATGGATTCCTTTGGGATTTGAATACTGAAGTACCGAGTCTTGGAATATACATTCGTAACGGCTATCAGAATAAGAAACTAGGGCATATTTTGATGGAATACCTTATAGAAACTGCTAAAAAATTAAATAAAAAGGGGATAGCTTTAACAGTTTATGAGGATAATAAGAAAGCTTTTCATCTTTATCAAAAGATGGGTTTTAAAGTAAAGAGAGTTATATACTGTATGGAGCTTGGTCTATATGAAAATTCTAGCGATTGATTTAGGTACTACAGGATGTAAAGTAGGTATTTTTGACCCAGAAAGGCTTACACTTATAGAAGAAGCTTATAGAGAATATCCACTTATAGTGATCTCTTCTAAAGAGATAGAACAGGATGCAACTCTTTGGTGGGATCTTGTGAAAACGTTAATAAAAGAGGTAATTAAAAATGCGAGGATAGAACCAAAAGAGATAAGAGCACTAGGTATATCCTCTCAGGGGATATCATTTGTCCCTGTAGATAGAGGCTTTAATCCCATATACAATGCTATAAGTTGGCTTGATACTAGGGCAATAATAGAGACCAAAACAATAGAAGAAAAGTTCTCCTTTACCGAGATCTTTAAGAAAACTGGGAAAAGGTTAAATCCTGCTTATGTATTACCTAAGCTTATATGGCTTAAAAAGAATAGACCTGATATTTATGATAAAGCTTATAAATTTCTAATGGGAGAAGATTTCATAATAGCGAAACTTACTGGAATTCCTGTGACTGATCACTCTATGGCATCTGGAACCCTCCTCTATGATATCGAAAGACAGGATTGGTGTATGGAATTATTAGAGACCTTTGGAATCCCTATAGAGAAACTCCCTAGTCTTTCATGGGGAGGAGAAGTAATAGGATATATTAGAAACGACATAACTCAAGAACTAAACTTAGAAAGCGATACACTAGTAATCTTAGGAGGACAAGATCAAAAATGTGGGGTATTTGGAGCAGGACTTATTAAAGAGGACTCTACTGTTTCGATCTCCTTTGGAACAGCTATAGCTGTAAGTAGAGTTATAGGTGATCCTATACTAGATCCTCTTATGAGGATTCCTTGCTTTTCCTATTTAATTCCCCATCAGTATATCCTAGAAGGAGTAATTGGTACTGGAGGAAGTAGTCTTAATTGGCTTAAAGATATATTTTCAATTGAGTCCTTTAACGATATGATGGAAGAGGGTAAAAAAAGTAAAGATAAGTTTAATAAGCTATTCTTTTTTCCTCATCTTGCTGGTGCTACATCACCTTACTGGAAGGAAGAACTACCTGGGACGTTTTATGGAATTACTCTTTCAACTACTAAATCTGATATCATCTGTTCGGTAATTGAGGGATTAGCTTTTCAGGTAAAGAAAAATATAGAGGTGATAGAGGAATTATCTGGGGAGGTAGAAGATTTAGTCCTATTTGGTGGAGGTGCGAAGGGGAAACTTATAAGAGAAATCTTTGTTAACGTGCTAGCAAAACCTTTATTTGTGTTTCCCTATCCTGATATGCCTCTTATAGGGGTTTCTTTATTAGCAGGAATAGTTACGGGGATATTTAGAGACTATAAGGAAATTATTCCTTTAATAAGAAAGAAAGCATCTCTTATAGAACCTGAAATTAGGAAGATAGAGATCTACGGTGAACTCTATATGGAATATCTAGAGATCCAGAGCAAACTTTTATAGGAGGAGGAACTATGTCTATATATTTTGCCGAGAAAAGTTGGATTGAGTTGCAAAAGGCTATAGAAGATAATACTTTAGTTTTAATTCCTGTTGGTACTATTGAAGAACATGGGAAACATCTTCCTGTTAATACGGATTGTATAATAGCAGAGGAAGTGACTAAGAGAGTAGCAGAAGTAATAAGGAATGAAATTCCTATTCTTGTTATGCCTACAGTATGGACGGGATATTCAGAAAAGAAGATGATGAAATGGCCAGGAACATGTAGGATTTCTGTAGATACCTTTATGAACTTGTGTTTTGACCTTTGTGGTTCACTTATTGAGATGGGTTTCAGAAAAATTGTAATCATAAATGGACATGGGCACAATGCAGAAGCCCTAAGAGTAGTAGCAAGGAAGATTGCTGACTCATATGATGTATTTATTGCTATAACCGATGTAGGTGTTATGGCTTCAGAAGTTGTTCCAAAAGTAAGGAAATCTATTCAGGGGGGGTCTATTCATGGCGGAGAATACGAAACTAGCCTTATGCTCTATCTAAAACCTGAGTTAGTAAATATGGAATTTGCCACTAATGAAGACATTATGAAATACCATTCTAAATTTTATCCTGGGGATAACTTCGTAGGAGGTATGAAAGTCTTCTGGTCTACATGGGGAATTCAGGAGAGTAAGACAGGTATCTATGGAGATCCAACTGTTGCTTCGAAAGAGACAGGAGAAGAGATTATGAAAGATATTATAAAAAATTATGTGGAATTTCTAAAAGAATTCTATAATCATACGGGTAGCTAACTTTTACTTTTTCTTGGTGGTATTGTATATCTTAGGGTTACAGGGACTAGTATTATACTCCCACCTATCAGAGCATACCTTCCAGGGGTCTCTCCTATTGCAAGAAATATCCATATCGGATTAAGGACAGGCTCTATTATAGGGATAAGAATTCCTTGAGAGATAAAAGGTTGTATATAGGTGTAAGTTGTGGTATATTTTAACAAAAGAAAAATTAATTTTATCTGGAGGAGGTGTTATTTAGATGTATAGGGTAAAGTTAATTGGGGTAGTGTTGGCGGTGTGTATATTAGTCTCTTCTATAACTCCTGCTTATGCTGATTTGTTAGTAGATAAGAGGATTAGGTTAGGTTTAGACTCAATTATTATTGGTTATTATACTGATGTAGGATCAAAAGGAGAACCAGAGGCTCTCATAGGTTTGACATTTTTAGGGGTAGGATATAGGAGATATTTCCATATGACAGGTCCTTTCTATTTTTATGGGGAAGGTGGCGTAGAAGTGTTTATACTTCCTTACATAGAAGGTGGGATTATATTTGCTGGTTCTCTTGGGACGGAGTGGAAGATGGGACTTCAGCTTAGATTGGGTGTAGAAGAGTATACCTATGATAGTAAAAAAAAGTATTCTTTCCATCCTGAATTAAAGCTTGCCCTAGGTTTAGGCTTTAGATTTTAAGACATTTACTTTCTTATAACTGAGGTTACAACACACCTACATCCGATGTGGAGTGGTACTTTTGGGTATTCTTCAATAGAGAAGTGTCTGCCTTCTAGATTTTTGCAGTAGGGACATACACTCTCATCATTTGAATTTATAAGTTTCCACTCCCTTATTAGCTCAGATTTTCCAAATTTTTTAAAATCTCGGTAATCTCTTGTAGCATAAGCTGACATTATATAAGTATGGGCGATCAAAAAAGAGACCTCTTCTATATATTGCCAGTAGAGAGATAGGTTTTCGTCAGAAAGGTCTACGTCTTTTGGCTCTTTAATAATAGTAGAATAATCCTTATTGGGAATCGTAGCGCTTCTATCCTTCTTTTTTAAATAGAATTTGATTGTATCATACCCATATTTTTGTATCAGCTCATCATAGGAAGACGGGTCTAAAGAGTCCCCCTCAAAGAGGGTTTCTATATCACAGTATGGACGGATCTCTAAAGATAAGATGGCGTTAGTTCTAAATTTAGAGATTAAATCTTTCCTCTCTGAATCGGAGAGATTTTCCCACTGGGTATAGCTTTTCATCTGCTCTTCTATTTTTCTAAGATAGATTGGTTTAAATGTCTTTATATATTCATCAATCTCTTTGCACCTTATTTTGTATCGAGCTACTATAGGGGCGATATTCTCAGCAACTCTATAAATATCACCCGAAAGTCCCCTATCAAGTATCTCTTTTATCCTATTAGCTACCTCTTCATCTACACCGTAGATAGTAAGGGGAAATGTACTCTTAGGGTTTAGAGTCCATCCATTATCTTCGGTTCTTGTAACTTCACCTGTATCTATCATCTCTGGCTTAAAAGAAATCCTTGATGCAGCCTCAGACAGTAACTTTTTTTCTTCTTTCCTCCTTGTTATTGACCTTGAAGCTACCCAAATAAGAGACGTCGCTATAAATACAAGTATTATCCATAACATAGTCAATCACTCTCCTTAAGAGAATACCCTATTATAACTATACCTATTTGGCAGAAATAGTCAAGATTAATAACATTAACAGATGTTTGACATTTTCTCTCTTTTCTGTTATCATACCCTTAACCTTTTAATCGGTCCGGTGAGTCCGAAAAGGTTTTGCCGGATCGCCCCAGAAAGGTGAGGTGATCCTTTATGGAAAGATTAAAAAGTAAGGACTTGTTAGATACAGATATCCTTACGAAGGAAGAGATTCAGCTTATAATAGATACTGCATTTAAGTTTAAAGCTGGTAAGATAAAGAGCCTTCCCCTTTCAAATGAGATCCTTTCTCTTCTATTTTTTGAGCCCAGTACTAGAACTAGGAATTCTTTTGAGATTGCAGGGAAAAAACTTGGAGCCATAGTGGTAGCTATGGATACTGCAGGGAGTAGTCTAGTTAAGGGTGAATCTGCTTTAAATACAGTGAGGACATTACAGGCTATGGGGGTAAATTTTTTTGTCATAAGACATAGGGAATCGGGTTTTCCGT
Source organism: bacterium (assembly GCA_049970495.1). Classification (GTDB taxonomy): domain Bacteria; phylum DUMJ01; class DUMJ01; order DUMJ01; family DUMJ01; genus DUMJ01. The sequence continues at coordinate 15,177 of JBMFMV010000022.1, read as the reverse complement.
ATCAGATAGCAGAGAGGGTTTCAGCATCAATAATAAATGCAGGGGATGGGACAAGAGGGCATCCAACACAGGCACTTTTAGATGCAATGACAATGATTGAGGCTAAAGGAAGTATAGAAGGAAAGAAAGTAATCATTGTAGGTGATGTATTACATAGTAGAGTGGCTAGGTCTAATATCTGGCTCTTAAAAAAGTTAGGGGCAGAAATAACATTAGTTGGTCCACCAGAGTTCTTACCTAATGATTTTGAAAAGCTTGGTATAGAGATAAGCTATTCTCTAGATGATGTTATAGAAGATACTGACGTTCTTATGGTGCTAAGGATTCAGAGGGAGAGGATGGAAAAGATGCATATATCGGTGAAGGAGTATACAAAAAGATATCAGATAAATAGAGATCGAATTAAGAAAGCCAAGCCAGATCTAATCATTCTACATCCAGGGCCGGTAAATGTTGGGATTGAGATGACAGAAGATGTATTATATTCTAAGCAATCTCTAGTAGAGAGACAGGTGACTAATGGTGTATTTATTAGGACGGCGATATTAAGTCTACTAAAAGAAGTTAGAGATTATGGAAGTAACGCTTAGAGATATTCTACCTAAGGCATATAAGGAACATAGGGTAATCTTACAGTTTAATATACATACCCTAGAAGATATAGTTGGAGTTATTGAGGCGGTGTATGAATTAGATCTACCCGTTATTATTGCTTGTACATCGGATATCTTGGATAAACTGGGAGGAAGAAGTGTTGTAGGTGTCTACAGGTCTTTTGCTGACTATTGTAGCGCTCCTATAGTTCTTCATCTAGATCGCGCAGTAGATTTAAAAGATATCTGGAAGGCTATAAGTATTGGTTTTACTTCTATAATGATAGATGGTTCGCGTTTGTCATATGAAGATAATGTTAGGCTTACCTCTACTATAATAGAGGTTGCAAGAGCAACTGGCATCTCTGTAGAGGGGAAGGTAGTCTCTAGAATAAATGGCTATGAATTTACAGACCCAGACTTAGCCTACTCATTTCTTTTGGAGACAGAGATAGATGTGCTAGAGGTAGCTGTAAAATCTTATAATAAGGCGTCTAGTTTGGATTTTGAAAGATTAGAAAGGATAAATAAAATAGTAAAGATCCCTCTTTCACTGCGCAAAGATGCCAATATGCCTATGGAAGATATAGATAAGGCTATAACTCTTGGTGTAGCTAAGATTAATGTAGAAGAAACTCTATCAATAGTTACAGAGGCATATAGAGAAACAACTAACCTCAATTACAACGCATTAGATATTGTTGTTGAAGGGAAAAATAGACTAAAAGAAAAGGTAAAAGAGCTAATCTTAGAGCTAGAAAAAAGAAGTGGCGCATAAGATAAAACTTATGCGCCATATAGGATTTATCTTTTAGCTTCTTCGATTACTTTGACTAAACTTTCTGCGTCTAATCCATACATCTTGAATAGCTCTTCTGATTCCCCAGATGCACCATAGCAAGTTATACCAAGCTTTATCAGTTTGGTCTTTATCCCTTCCTCTGCAATAGCAGAGGATACTATAGAGCCTAATCCTGTATTTACATTGTGGTCCTCATATGTAACAACTAATCCAGTGTTGCATGCCTCTCTAAGCATTTTCCGGTCTAGAGCTAATGGACAGGAGACATTTATCACCTTTACTAATATCCCCTTAGATTTGAGAATTTCCCATGCTTTGATAGCCCTATAGACCATTGTCCCCATTGTGATGATAGCTCCGTCATTCCCGTCTCTTAATAGGTCTGCCTTACCATATTCAAATCTATAGTTAGTATCATAAAAAGGTTTACCGGACTCATCAGTTATTATTGGAATTACTGACCTTCCCATTGCAATTAGAAAATTTCCTTCAGACTTTGCTACAAATCTTGTGACAATATCAGTCTGATTTGGATCTGCAGGAACTATAACCTTGAAATTAAATAAGTTTCTCATAACTCCTACATAGTCTATGCATTGATGGGTCTTTCCGTCTGAGCCAACATCTAGACCACAATGGGTAGTAACAAGTTTTAGATTAGTGTTATTTATACTATTGAGTCTATGTTGGTTGTAGGTTTCATCAATGCCAAAGACACCAAAATCGGCAAAGAAACTAATAACTCCTTGAATAGATGCAGCACCGGCAATAGTAGCGGTATTATGCTCCTGTATTCCACCTTGGAAGAAGTGATTTGGACATGCCCTACTAAATCCGTCAGTCTTTACTGAACTGGCAAGATCACAGTCGAAAACAATGATTGGTGTATGTTTCCCATCATTATTCCTTGTCCCAAGATCTTTTATGGCATTCCCAAAGGCACTCCTGTTGTCTATCTTGTCGCCTGGGTTGTAGGTAAATGGAGTCCCTGGATCTATATTGATAGGTTCATTTGGAGGGAAGTTATGAGGCTCTGGTTCAAAGGCTTCTCTCATTCTTCTATACTCTTCTAGATCATCATCGAGGTTAAGTTCTGCCATAGCCTTCTTATATTCGTCCATACTGAGAGCCTTACCATGATAGACCTCTTTATTTTCCATAAAAGAGACCCCTTTACCCATCACTGTACGAGCAATAATAGCTATGGGCTTCTTTTTTCTTACACTATATCTTAGAGCCTGATAAATCTCTTGATAGTTATGCCCATCTATCTCAAGAACTTCCCATCCATCGGAAAGATAGTTAGTCTTTATATCCTGGGGCATTACAGATTTATTAGTGCCACTTATCTGTAGCCCATTGTTATCAATAATTGCAGTTATAGGGAGGTTATACTTTACTGCAAAGCGTCTAGCTTCTGATAGTTGCCCTTTTTGTTGCTCTCCATCCCCCATAACTACAAAGGTATGAAAATCTAAACTCCTAACTCTCCCTGCGACTGCAAAACCACACCCGGCTGAAAGCCCCTGTCCTAAATTCCCAGTGGTCCATTCTACTCCAGGAACTACCCTTTCTATATGCCCTTCAAATATACTACCAGCTTGTCTGAAGTGAGCTATAGCCTTATCGAGGTCTATAAAGCCAAACCTTCCCAGAGTAGAATATACACCAGGAGATGTATGACCATGACTTATGACAATCCTATCTCTATTTGGATTGTATGGATCTTTTGGATCTACATTGGCAAAGGAGTAAAGTGTTATATAGATATCTATAGAGGACATAGAACCTCCAGGGTGTCCCTGTTTGGCTAGTGTGGTCATTTTGAGTATATCTCCTCTACATAGAACCCCCAACCTCTCAAGTCGTTTAATCTCTTCAGTTGTTAGAGCTTCTTTACTAAATCTATCCATTGATCGCCTCCTATTATGATTACTTTACTAATTCTGGAATAAGAAGAGCCTGATTAATAGCTTCATCAGCGTGCTCTATAAAGATAAATTCTATGTCATTCTTTACTATTTGAGGGACTTCCTCTAAGTCTCTCTCATTATCTCTGGGGAGCATCACTGTTTTTAATCCAGCCCTATGTGCTGCAAGAACTTTTTCTCTTATACCTCCCACTGGTAAAATCTTTCCCCTTATTGTTATTTCACCTGTCATACCTAAATCTTTTCTTACTGGTATTCTCCTTATTGCAGATGCTAATGCGGTAGCCATAGTAACACCGGCTGATGGACCATCTTTTGGTATAGCTCCTGCAGGTACATGGATATGTATATCCCATTTCTCAAAGAAACTACTTTCTATACCCCATTCTTCTGACTTAGACCTTACATAAGTAAGAGCAGCCCTAGCGGATTCTTGCATAACCTCTCCAAGCTTACCTGTAAGTATAAGATTCCCTTTACCAGGGACAAGTGCTACTTCAATAAAGAGTATATCACCGCCAGCTTCTGTCCAAGCTAATCCGGTAGCTACACCTATTTCATCTTTTTCACCGGCAAGTCCATATCGATACTTGGGGATACCAAGATATTTCTCTATATCCTCTTCAGTGATTATAAATGGGCCAGTCTCCCCCTGTGCAACCTTTTGGGCTATCTTCCTTAGGATAGAACCTATTTCTCTCTCTAGATTTCTGACCCCAGCTTCTCTAGTATATTCTCTTATTATCTTCTTTATAGCAGATTCGTCAAAGTTGATCATCTCAGGTTTTAGTCCATTCTCTGAGATCTGCCTTGGTATGAGATACCTCTTAGCAATTTCTAGCTTCTCATACTCTGTATAGCCTGGAAGAGTAATAACTTCCATCCTGTCTAATAGAGCTGGAGGGATAGTGTCTAACATATTGGCTGTAGTTATAAAGAATACCTTAGAAAGGTCAAACGGGACATCTAGATAATGGTCAACAAACTTACTATTCTGTTGCGGGTCTAAGACTTCTAAAAGCGCTGCAGCAGGATCTCCTCTGAAGTCTAAGCCAAGTTTGTCTATTTCATCGAGCATAAAGACAGGATTATTAGTTCCGGCTTTTCTTATCCCTTGAATGATTCTACCGGGTAATGCACCAACATATGTCCTTCTATGTCCTCTTATCTCAGCTTCATCTCTAACCCCACCAAGAGAAATCCTGACAAATTCTCTACCCATAGCTCTGGCTATTGACATACCTAAAGATGTCTTACCTACCCCAGGAGGACCTACAAAGCAGAGGATAGGACCACGTGTATCAGATTTCAGTTTTCTTACCGCTAGAAATTCAAGTATACGATTTTTGACCCTTTCTAAATCATAGTGGTCTTCATCAAGTATCTGCCTTGCCCTTTCTATGTCCAGATTATCCTCGGTAGACTTAGACCATGGGAGGTTTATAAGCCAGTCTAGGTATGTCCTGGCTACTGTATACTCCGCTGCCCCAGGCATCATTTGAGAGAGTCTATCTAACTCTCTTTCTGCTTCCTTCTTTACCTCTTCAGGCATACCAGCTTGCTCTATCTTCTCACGCAGCTCATTTATCTCTTTTGTTTGTTGGTCGAGTTCGCCTAATTCCTTCTGTATCGCCTTTAGTTGCTCCCTAAGTATGTACTCTCTCTGCCGCTTATCCATTTCTGTCTTTATCTCACTCTGTATCTGCCTACCTACTTCTAGTATCTGTATCTCAGAATTTAGAAAATAGGTAACTTTCTGTAGTCTCTCTTTTACATCTATGGTTTCTAATACCTCTTGCTTCTGAGCTGTAGTAATATTAAGGTTTGCTGCTATAAAATCTGCCAGCCTGTTAGGCTCGTGAATATTCATAGCTGTTATATAAGCTTCTTCAGAAAGGTAAGGAGCCATAGAGACAACTTTTTGGAAGAGATCTAAGGCATTCCTCATAAGTCCTTGGATCTCTATAGTTAATTCATAGAGTTCTTGGATGGGCTCTATGTTTGCCTTAAAGTAAGGTTCAGTCTCAATAAAGTGATTTATCCTTATCCGTGAGATCCCTTGAACAAGGAGCCTTGTAGTTCCGTCAGGAAATTTCAGCATACGTATAATGGTGCATACCGTTCCAATTTGATAGACTTGATCAGTGTTAGGTTCATCTACTTGTGGATCTTTCTGAGCTACTACCCCAAACATCTTATTTCCAACCGCTACATCATCTATAAGTTTTATAGATTTTTCCCTCCCCACCACTATGGGAGCAACCATAGCGGGGAAGATTACCGTCTCTCTTAACGGAAGAATTGGAAGGGTTTCAGGTATTTTAACTTCGTCACTCATACGTTTCCCTCCTCTATAGGTATATTGGTAACTCGTGTTACCTTGGGGAATACAATCTTCAATATCCCATTTTGGAACGATGCTTTAGCGTCTTCCTCTCTGACAAACACGGGCAAAGGGATTATTCTCTCAAAAGTTCCGTAATTTATCTCCATCTGATGGTACGCCTCTTTTCTGTTTATATCAGGTTCTCTTCTAGTCCCTCTTATAGTGACAATATTCCCCTGGATAAAGACTTCTATATCTTCCTTGTTAACTCCAGCTATCTCTACTAGGATAACAATCTCTTTATCTGTCTCATATACATCAACAGAAGGTTTCCATGAGTAAGAACCAAATACACATTCCATAAACTGTTGAACTTCTCTATCTAACCTCCAGAAATCATCGGAAAAGTTTATTGGTCTCCAATTAGCCATAAAATTTAATCCCTCCTCCAAAGGACGCGAACCAACTTCTGTGTTTCGCTGAATTTATATTCTATCTCACCCTTGAATGCTTTAAATATTGCCCTACCTATTCTCAACGCTAGTGCTTCATTGGTGGTTTCTATATAAATCCTACCGTCTTTATCTTCGATACTCATAATCCTTCCTAAAGGATTCTTCTCCTTTTCCCTTTCTTCTTCATTCTTTACCAAATTTAATATCTCTTCCTTATGAATATCTATAAACTTACCAGAAAGTTCAACTAGTCCCATCGGATAGTGGTCTTCTATCTTCCTACAGGCAGGACATTTTGCATTACCTATATAGTCATCCTTGTCCAATTGTATCTGTTTTATGTCTATAAACTGCCATTGCTTTTTATTATAAACAACCCCACAAGATGGACATACATTAGGGTCATGATACTCAACCCCATCTATATATGGATCGTCTAAATGCTCTGTAGATTCTCTTATCTGTCTACGCATTATACTCATTTGTTACCGCCTCCTTATTTTCTATAACTTTTACTAGTAGTTCAGTAATAGGGTCAAAGAAATACATCCTCTTTACAGAAAAACTAACTACCTCTCCAGCTTCTAGTATATAATCCAGACTTCGCCTAAGCTTGATACGAACATTCTCTTTGACCCTGACAGTTACTACTTGTGACTTCTCGGAAGGGTTTGGTTCACTAACCTCCACTATCCCCCTGAAATCACCCCCTTCTATTATATCCTCTACCTTTATACCTCCTATAATCTCTCCTAATAGACCCTGTGTAGGAAACCTTATTCCTCCTCCATAGAATATATTATCAATCACTTTTCCTTTTATAATATTTAAAGGAGGAGTACCCAAAAAGCTAGCAACAAATACATTCCTAGGATTATTGTATATCTCTTCAAATGTTCCCTCCTGTATTATTTTCCCCTGCCTCATTATAGCCAATCTATGGCCTAAGGATATTGCCTCTTTCTGATCATGAGTAACATACACAGTAGTTATGCCAAAGTGCCTAAGTAACCTTTTAAGCTCTATCCTTGTAGTCTCCCGAAGCTTTGCATCTAGGTCAGATAGAGGTTCATCTAAGAGAAATACGGATGGATTCCTTATTATACATCTTCCTAAGGCAACTCGCTGTTTCTGGCCGCTAGAGAGTGTTCCAGGTTTCCTGGAAAGTAAGGCTTCAAAGCCTATTCCTAAGATATTTGAAGTATATCTTACCCTTTCTTCTATCTCTTTATCAGAAAATCTACGCAGTAGGAGATTAAATATGATGTTCCCCTTAGATGTCATATGGGGGTATAGTGCATAATTTTGAAAGACAAATCCAACCCTCCTATGTCTAGGAGACATATCATCAACGCACCTATCATCAAAATAGATATGACCTGAATCAGGTTCTATTAGACCTGCAATAACCCTTAAAAGAGTACTTTTACCACAACCCGATGGTCCTAGAATAGATAAAACTTCTCCCTGTTGAACTTCAATACTAACTTCATCTAAAGCGGTTATTGGGGCATCAGTAGATAAAAGGCCTCCGCTTTCTAGTTTGACAAGTCTTTCTCCTCTAAAAGGACCTACATCTGACCTAAAGACCTTACTAACTTTTTCTAATCTTATACTAGACATCTTTAAAAGCCTCAGAATAATCTAGAATACATTTTAATTATAGCATAAACAAATTAATCTTGAAGTGCTTACCGAACTTATTGTATAACTTCTAAAAAGGATATTTTTTAGGGAGGAATAGTTAAAAGTTTCTGATAAGATTAAAAACTTTAGATATGGAGGTTTCTCAGATAAAAAAGATTATGATATCAATTTTTATTTTGTCTATATTAGTTATTAGTTTTGACTCAGCCTTTTCACAAATTCAACTAGAGTCTAAATTACCAAAATCTCCTATTCAGTCTCTATATAAAGTTATCATTGAAAAGGTTACCGTATCTGATGAGATCCCTACAAGATTTTCTATACGGCTAAAGAATAATAGCGATAGGACTATGACTATTAACAACTATAAAATAGAGTTAGTAGTTTTTAATAATCGTAATAGGGCATGGATTCCTAGGCTGATCTTAGAAAGACCCTTAGGAGATTCTTCTATTATGCCGGGACAAAGTATAGATCTAGTATATAGGACTTCTGAGAAAGAGATTCTTACTAAAATAGATGAGGGAAGTTTAATCATTAACGGATTAAACAAGATAAAAGTATATGCGTATATCAAGGAAGAAGAAGGACAAGAATATTCTAGATTTTCCTATGAAGGTGATTTCTTCTGGAAGCCTAGAATAGCTGATCTTGCAATTAAAGATGTAAAGATTGAATTCTTAGGCTATGAGAATAATCCTTATTATAAGAGAAAGATTAAGGCTTCAGTATTGATAGAGAACGTAGGGAATGCCTATCCTATTCTTTATGGTGATGCTAAAGAGCTAAGTGGATCTTTAGTCAAGGTAAAGATGGTTAGGAAGAATGATGGTAAGAGTTTTTATTTACAGATGCTACCTACCGAGGAGTTTTCGATAGGTGAATATACACTCGGACCAGGAAATCAGGTTAAGCTTTCTTTTATAAGTGATTATCAGTTGCCTGGTATAGATATCGTGGGAGAGTTTAATATTATTGCAAATGTTGATGAAGAAATAGATAAAAAAGTGATAAAGTTAGATGAACTCGGGGAATTTATTAAAGGAAACCTTACTTCAGGAGAAAATGAGATACTTATTCAGGTAATATACTCCTTTGAAAGGAAAGAATCCTACATTGCTAATAACGAAGTAAAAGAGATGGTTAGAAAATATACAATTCTTTCAGATGTGTATTGGACAAAGTTCGAGATATAGATATAGAGAAAATGATATAATATTTCTAGAGTCTTTTAAAATGAGGTGAGCATTATGGTTCGAGTAGGAATTATTGGGATGGGTATAAGAGGTAGATTATATGGAAGGGCAGTTCTACAAAATCCTAACTCTCAGCTAGTTGGGTTTGCAGAGATTAATCCTAAGACTCTTAAGGAGGCAGAAGAATTTTTTGGTATTAAGGGCACACAAGATTATAAAGAACTCTTAGATAAAGATCTAGATGCCGTTATAATAGCAACACCTGATTTTGCACATACCGAGCCTACTTTGTTAGCCATAGAAAGAGGCTTTCATGTAATGATTGAAAAGCCGTTAACTATGAATGTGGAAGAAGCAGAAAAGATAGTGGAGAACGCTAAGAAAAAGAATATAAAAGCACAAGTGGCATTTGAGAATAGATGGAATGCCCCGTTTGTTATGGTTAGGGAGTCGATAAACAGTGGAGAGTTTGGGGATATCTATGGGATTAGAGTAACCTTAAATGATTCTATCTATGTTCCAACACAGATGATAAGTTGGGCAGCTAAGTCCTCTCCGGGATGGTTTTTGATGAGCCACTGTGTAGATATGGCTCTCTGGCTTACCAAAAAGAGAGTAAAATCTGTAGATGCTAGAGGGATAAAGAATGTCCTAAAAAAGAGGGGGATAGATACATATGATATGATAGATGCCAGCTTAAGATTTGAAGACGGAAGTATAGCGCATATCTTTTCATCTTGGATTCTACCTGAAAGTATCCCATATGTAGCACAGTTTAAGTTTGAGATCTATGGAGAAAAAGGATATTCCAATATAGATTTTACAAATTCTGTAATAACTAATGCAAGTGAGAAGTACTATTTTGCAGGTATGCCTACACTTTGGGCTGATATACATAATAGGCTTACTGGAGCGCCTATATGGATGCTAGACTCATTTATAGATGCCATAGAGAACAATAGCCCAATAATAGCAACCCTAGAGGACGGTCTAGAGGCTACTAGGATAGTAGAAGGTATACACAGATCAATAGAGGAGGGAAAAGAGGTAAGGATACACTAGAGTCTATATATCCTTACCTCAAATATTCTAGCATATGGGTCTCCATTTGTAGCTAGTACTTCTATAGATATCCCATCACATTCTATATCTTCGAACTTATGTATCCTTCTCCTATAATAGTTATCTGTTATACTTAGGAATTTTCTATATTCTCCATCGATTTTGTAGTAGATTGCATAATCTCTTATACATTCTGGTTCTGGAACACCTCTTGAATGTTCTGGAGAATCAAGGTAAGTATCGAATGTAAGGCATATTGTATTTATTATACTCCTTTGTGAAAAGTCTACCGCTAGACTCTGTGGCAGACCCTTCTCTGATATCCAAAGATTTGGTCCATAATAGGTAGGTCTAGAGATACCATTTATTATATTTTCTGGATAATAAGGATAAGAGCAAGGGCTTATTTTAAATGCATAAACTCCATGAGTTACTTTGAATTCAGAGAGAAAGTCAATCCGCTGAATTCCTGGAAAAGAGCGGGGATTAAATCCTATATAGAAACTCTTATTTCCTTCAAGTTTAAAGAGATAAAAACCCGGTTCTACCTCTTTTCCTATATGAAACTTGACCCAATCGCTCGTCTTCTTTAAGAATAATTTAGATATAGCAATTGTTCTATCTGTTTTTACATCTCTTAGGGAGTCAATCTTGTATAAAGAAAGGGTGAGTTCTACTTCTTCATCAGAGGATAGATATAAAGAAATATCATCTATTCTTGGATTGGTAATAATAAAAGATTGCCCTATAGGAGAAGAAACTAAAGATAGAAACTTAAACTCTTCAATTCCTAAAGCTTTTGAACTACTAGCAGTAACTCTACTATATCTAGCTATATCGTTTGGGTCTTCATTCCTAACCCCTATTATATAGCAGTCCTCCCTCAAAAGAAGCTGTTGGAGTTCCTTTATATGTTCCTTATAAACTTCTCTAGGTGTTATACCATATTTTTTACAGAGATAACTGGCAGTTCCAACCGCCTGACCCAATACACCACAGGTGCCTTGTACTCTTGTAGAGCCTAGTGCGACATGGGTTACACTTATATTTCTGCCAGCGAACATTAAATTTTCTATATTTTTGGAGTATAGGCATCTGAACGGAATACTATATATATCTTTCAGTAGATGCTGTTCGCAAGGAGGACCCGGGTCAAATATTCCTTTTGGAGGATGTAAATCTATAGGCCATCCACCATAAGCTACCCTATCTGGGAATAAGGTACCTTCTTCTATATCCCTTTGTGTTAAGATGTAATCTCCAATAAATCTCCTAGATTCTCTCTTACCAACGACCTGTCCTACCCAGTCCAGTGTATAGTTATCTGCCCTGTGATTCCCTCTATTCTTTATATGGTCCCAGACGCCTAGGAGTATCTTGGTAAGTTCCTCCTTAATCTTTTCATTATCCTTTATAGTATCTAGGGTTCCTCCATATTCAATCCACCAGTAGTTTAATTCATTTGGAGAATGACTTCTATAGGTAAGATCTTTTTCTTCAAACTTATAAGCCCATTCTGGTGGGGTAAACTTTACCGGATGATCGAGTCTTTTTGTGGTAAACATTAGTGAACTGCCAAGGGTATATTTATCTGGATTATCAGGGGCTAAGGATTCGCCAAATTCATCCTTTCCTTCTCTTCCCATTCTATACTCTGCGCCTGCGCTATAAGCTATAACCCCATCTCCGCTACAGTCTATAAAGATTGGAGCAGAGAGTATAAATGAACCCCTTTGATTTTCTACCCTGATAGCCTTTATTCTAGAGGGATTTTCCATAATAGCTTCCTTTGCCTCTGTCTCCAGATATAAGTCTATGTTAGGCTCTCTTTTAACCAAATCTAGAAGTACTATATCCTGACTGGGTTCTAGCCAGACACTTCTACCGAATATGCTACTAAACCTTGTCCCTGTGACTATTTCGTCTACAATACCTGATTCTCTTGCGAACATATGGCCACCGCCGGCTGCACCGCATATATGGACTCTTATTTCACTACTAAAATTCCCCCCTAAAACAGGACGATTATGTATAAGAGCTACTTTGCATCCAAGTCTTGCTGAACTTATACTTGCACATATCCCAGCTATTCCACCGCCAATGACAATTACATCATAGTCATACATATATACCTCCCATTAGAATTTTCCGAATTCCACTCCGGTTTCAATAAAGGCAATATAATTCCTCTGCATCTTTTCACTTATACACTCTTGATATGGTCCTGCAGTAGGAGAAAGTATAAATCTACCTGTCATACCTTCTTCTAAGGTCCTTTTTGTTAAATCTCTAATTTCAGATTCTTCTAAACTGGCTAAGTCATCGTACTGTATATTTCCTATAAGAATCATATCTCCTAGAACCTTTCTAGCTTCAAGGAGAGTACAATCTCCAACTGGTGGTGCCTCTACGGTATGCAGCCCGTCAGGATTTATATATCTTATCCCATCTAATATCTTCTTGAGATTTCCATGATAGTGAACTATAGACCACATATTATAGCTTCTTATAAGGTCAACAATTCCCTTTACATATCTTGCACAAAGTTCATTAAAGTAAGTAGGAGAAACTATTGGAGGACCAGCGAACTCTGCTCCAATTATAAAATAGACAGGACCAATTCCATTTTTTAAAAGATATCTATACATATCTAGTACTCTTCCATAGATTACATCTAAGAAAGAAATGAGTTTTTCCCTCTTTTCTAGAGTCCAGATACAAAATTGTTCTATACTGCATAGGTGAAATAATACCCCTAGAGGATCGCCAATATCTACCATCATCAGTCCTTTATCCCCCAATTCTTCTGCCTCTTTGAAAAATCTATGTATATCAGGTCGAGGAGGTTCGTAGGGGAGCTCAAGAACCTTTTCAAGGTCGTCTATTTCTTCGATAAAGGGCTTACTAATTATACTTCTCCTATCTTTTATTATCTTTTCCTGTTCCAATACTATATTTTTATATCTAACCCTATCTTTTATAATTATCTTATCTTTTTTCTCTATAATTTCTCTATTTCTTTCTATCTTAGAAGACACAGAGAAACAGAATCCAGTATCAAAGTTTCTCCTATCAAATATATCTATTCCATATCTTTCAACTGCTTCTAATACAGGTTTATAACAAAGAATTTTGTAGACGTCTACATAGCATCCTATGGGGTGATATGGAAAGAGTAGCCATATAGGAACCCTATCTATATCTTTCTTTTCAAATAATCTAATTAATCTTTCTCTACTAGAAAGAACACGCATCATAACCTCCTATCAGAGAACAACAAAGGGGTGACGTATGATGAATCATACATCACCCCTTTGTTTACTATTGCTTTATAAAGAACTGTTCTACTGATCCATTAACTGGCGTCCTTATAGTCCAACTATTTGGAAGCTTATCCGGTACATTACGGAAGTTATCCTTAACTACTATAGGGATCGGTAACTGCTGTAAAATACCAATACTCCAAAGATTCTTAGTATATAAATCCCACATCTTCTTTGCATAGAGTATTCTTTCTCTCTCACTAGGAGATGCAGCTGCCTTCTCTAGGTATCCCTTTACCTTGAACCAATCATCAGGTGGTTTTACTCCGCTCTTACCACCGGAGAGTTCCCAATCTCTCCATAATGGACCAACAGCGTCTGGTCCTTCGCTAAACGCACTCATAGCACCACGAGCTAGGTTTATATAATGTGGATAGAACAAGACATCAATCTTCCAAATGACAATCTGGTGCGCATTAGCAGCTACCCTCTGACTTCTTAGCTCAAAGCTTGTTGGTTGTATTGTTAGATCTATCCCTATATCTTTCCAGTATTTTCTTAACATCTCACAAATATCTGAATGCATAGGCCAGTCTGTAGCTACTAGGATAGACAGAGTAAGTCTCTTCCCATCAGGACGTAACCTATATCCATCCTTGTCCCTTTTGTTTAGACCTATAGAGTCTAAGAGTTTATTTGCAGAAGCAGGATCAAACTTCGAATAGGCTTCTGAGTATCTTTTCTCATATACTGGGTCTGTCGTTGACGGAGAGTATTGAATTGCTCTAGCCAATCCTAAGGCGTATAACTGGTTGATCTCTTCTCTATTTATAGCTAGAGATAAGGCTCTCTTAAATCTTACATCATTTAAGAGTTTAGCTATAACAGGGTCTTCATTATAGGTGTGATTTATCATAAGGACAGCATCAGCTCCTGTGGAAGGCCAGAGCATTACCCGATAACCACCCTTCTTCTCCCCCTCTTTTAGAAGAGGATAATCAGCTAAGGAAAAGTGAAATGTCTGTAGCGAAAGTTCTCCTGACATGGCTTTCATCTTTACCACTTCGGCATTAGAAACTATGTCTATCACTACCTTATCTATATAGGGTAACTGATTACCTTCAATGTCTATTTTCCAATAATAAGGATTTCTCTCCGCAACTACTCTACTAGGTGTGATAGAGACTACCTTCCACATTCTAAGAATCGGGCAGTCAGGATTTGTATAGTAAGTGCCGTTGGCTCTATCCCAAAAATATTGGTACCATGTTTCAAATCCTGCTTTTTTGGCCATATCAGTCAGTTTATCTATGGGGGTATAGTTAGGGTGGAACTGTTTTAGGTAGTGTTTAGGGAAGAGTGGGAATGAGCCCTGAATATTGTATAGGAATACTCCATTAGGACTTGGTAATTTGAACTCTATCGTATACTTATCTATCTGATTTATCTCTACTACTTTATCTCCCATTCTCATCCAGCCTGGTAGCGTTGGAGAAAGTTCTTTGTTAGTTAAGATCTCTTTATACCAGAACATGATATCATCTGTAGTAAAAGGTTCCCCATCAGACCATTTCAGCCCCTCTCTAAAGTGGATAGTATAAGTCTTGGCATCTCTAGAAACTTTCCACTTATCTACTAGATTGGGAAGGAGTCTAGTGCCACTGAAGTCGTACTGAAAGAGATCCATATCTGCTATACGGCCTCCAAGGTATGACAAAAGGGCATAGTGTCTTCCAGTTACTGCTATATACCATGTTCCTCCATACTGGCCAACCTCTTCTAAAGGTTGTACCACTACTGGATTTTTAGGAAGTCTTTCCTCTACAGGTGGTAGTTTCTTAGCTTTGACTAACTCTATTAGCATAGGTGATTCACTATATTTAACTATCTTTCTTCCGGTAG
>JBMFMV010000021.1:0-26432 GCA_049970495.1 bacterium | reverse complement strand
AGAGGAAGGTTTATTAAATTTTGTATATGTAACTCAGGAGATATGGAGGGATAATGCTAGGGGGAAGATAGACTTGAAGAGTTTAATAGCATAAGAAAAAATCTAAAAGAAGACTAAAAAGGGGATAGAAGAGGATAGGATAGATCAACCATTTTTGCAAGAATCACTTCAGTAGAATATCTTCTCTAATTCTACTCCAAAGAGTTTATAGAATGTTTCTCTATTAATATCCATATTGTATAAGTTCCAAAAAAGCCAATAAGAGGCTCTTGAAAGAACATCAAATTCCAAGACTAAACTTGGTGGTAACCGACTTTCTTCTAACTCATTGATATATTCCTCTTGGAGAGAATGAGTTTATCTTAAATAAGTTATCTGCCAAAGAAGATGCAGAAGGTCCAAAACCTATAAAGTTATCCCTAGTAATAGAGGAGTATCTTTGAGAGCCTCTTTTAGCAAATGTCCATATAGAGGTTCTCTCAAAACCTAACTCATTGGCGATTGCTGTTAATTGACTAAGCATTATCCTCTTTTCTTTTTTACCCAGTAGTTTCTCTCTGTTTTTTAGAAATGAGAAGTCGATAAAAGGATACGTTGATATCTGAGTAGCTCTAAGTTCTACTGCATTTTTAAAGTCTTCCTTTAAAGTATTAGTATCTTGTTTAGGGATTCCAAAGATTAGGTCTATGTCTAAAGTCTTAAAATTGAAGCCCTTTAATACACTAAGATTATTAATGTCCTTTTCTCTTCCTAAGGCAATAAGACAGTCTTTAGAGAAAGACTAGACTCCGATACTTATCATCTCAAAACCTATCTGCTTTAAATTACTTAGTGCGGCTTTTGAGATATCCAGAGGATGTAGTTCTATGGCAAAATCTCCTCTTATGTCAAAGCTAGATTTTAACTTGGTGACTATTTCTAGAAGATATTCGATAAGTAGTGCAGGTGTTCCTCCACCAAAATATACAGAATTTATGATCTTATCCTTGTATAGAGCACTAACGATATCTATTTCATTAAGGAGTGCATCTTTAAATCTTTTAGCTAAATCCTTCTTATAGAGAACTTTATAATATGGACAAAAGGAACATATCTTTCTGCAAAATGGAATATGAACATATATTCCTTATCCTAGAAGATCTGTATTTTAGAAAAACATCTCTTCTTTTTTCAAAGACAAAGGGTTCTAATCTTCTAGCTATTAGAATTCTTAATATAGTTGTTAACACATTAAAACTCTTAAGGCTTTACTAAGACTCTTATGGCCCTCCCAGCACTGGCTAAATCTACCCCTTTTTCAATTTCCTGTAGCGGGATAATCTCGCTTATAAGCGGATATAGGTTTATCCTTCTAGAGGATATTAGGGATACTGCTCTTTCCATTGTAAAAGGATTTACAAAGGATCCAAGTAGTGAGAGTTCTCTTCTATAGATCTCGAAAGGTGAAATATCTATTTTTATATCTTCTGGGGCTACTCCAAAGAATAGGACTCTTCCTCCATCACTTACCGCTTTAATAGCCTGTAGTATAGTCTTATCTAAACCAACAGCCTCTATAACTACC
The DNA here is from genome assembly GCA_049970495.1 of bacterium. Taxonomy (GTDB): domain Bacteria; phylum DUMJ01; class DUMJ01; order DUMJ01; family DUMJ01; genus DUMJ01. The sequence goes on along the minus strand of JBMFMV010000021.1, from coordinate 24,868 downwards.
TCTACCCCTTTTTCATTTGTTTCCTGTTTAATTACTTCTAAGAGGTCTTCATTAACAGGGTCTATAACTCTACTAGCTCCAAATCCGAAAGCCAGATCTCTTTTCTCTTTATATGGTTCACTAACAAATACTCTTCCTGCTCCTCCATTTACTGCTAACTGTGTAAGTATAAGGCCTAAAGCTCCTCCTCCTATTATAAGGACATCTTCTCCCTCCTTTATTTCTACCCTATCTATTCCATGAATAGCGCAGGCAAGAGGCTCTGCTAATGCCCCTACTATAGGTTCTATATTACTTGGTAGCTTATAAGCCTGTTTAGAAGGCAAGACACAGTATTCGGCAAAACCGCCATCTAGGTCTACGCCTATGGCTATAAGGTTTTCACAGAGATGTATCCTGCCATTCCTACATTGATGACAGTTCATGCAGGGTATATTGGGATCTACTATTACAATGTCTTTAACTTTTAAGTCTTTTACATCTTTTCCTACCTCTACTACTTCACCTACGAACTCATGCCCCCTTATTATGTTTGGCTTACCTGTATTTATCCCCTTAAACACATGCACATCTGTTCCACAGATGCCACAGGCTATTACTTTTATAAGTATCTCATCATCCTTTATCTTGGGTATTTCCCTATCTCCCAAAGTAAGTTTTCCATCCTCATTGAGATAAGCTGAAAGCATCTTACACCTCCTATCTTATAATAAGACTCATAATCCCATTATAATCTATCAGTTCTACCCCCCTATAACCCCATTCAATTCCAATTGTATACTTATCAGGATTTGCATAGCCGATCTTAAGATTAACTGTTGGCTGTAATCTATATGTAATCTTTAGACTATCAAGACCTATCTTAGAGAGATATATGTTAAGGCTTAAATCTTGGAAGATGTCGAATCTATATCCTATGTATGGATTAAATTCTATGGCTCCAGTTTCAGTATAAACGATTAGTTCCCCTTTTAAGTTCATCTTATCCCACTTTTCTGCGCTTAGTGAAATAGTTATTTTAGGCTTATCTTTCCAATCGATTCTTCCTTCCCCAGTATATTTCCAAATCCCATTACGAAGCTCTTTTTTGATTGTGGTATAAGAAGATTCGTCGTACCCTAAGGTAAGACTTAGAGATTTGTCTGAAGAGTAGAGGGTATACTTACCGAAGAGTGACATTCCTCTATCTGTATATGCCCTTACTCCCAATAAATAATAGTCCTCCTTCTCATAAGAGATCTCCATCCCTAGGTCGGTAAATATCCCAGTAAATACCTCACCATTATAGGGTAAGATTATAGAGACATAAGGGGTGCTTGTATCTATTAATATGGTCTCCTCTCCTACCGAAAACTTCATCCCTGAACTATATGGACCAAAGGGGAGGGAAAACTGGGGTAGAATAATATCAGGAGAGACTTTTAAGCTCTTAAAGGTTATAGTATTTGACCTCCAATCTACTTTGATCTCCTTAGCAGTTATATAAGGAAGAGTTTGAGCCTCATATAAACCTAAGTTTAACTCTTTAGAAAAGAATATATCATAATACTCTTTCTTTCCATCCTTTTGCAACACTACATTCCCAAAGGCTATTATATTTTTTGTGAGTAGATTTACAATAATTCCATCCGCTGAGATTAACAGATTCTCTTCTTCCCATACCGCATTTCCTATACCCCTTATCTCCCAGATAGTTGGATAAAAGTGTACAATGTTACCTTTAAGTGTGGCTGAAAATACAGTAGAAGGAAGGATTAGTAATATGCATAGGAGAAGTAGAGTTTTCATTTATGGGACTATTTTAAATGTCCTAATCTCACTTTCTATATAGGTACCATCAGTTCTATATCCAATTACCTTCCAAACATAAGTAGTTTCAGCTGAAACTGAAGGGGCAGTGTAGTTATAAAAAGTATTAGTAGTTATGTAAGGATTTCCAGAGATTACTAAAGCAAAGCTCTTTATAGTAGTATCATTAGTAAGCCATAAGAAATTTATAGTATCTTCTGGTCTAAAGCTTGCACCCTCTTCTGGGAACCTAAGTCTTATCCATGTTACAGCATTTGCCTTGGCTATGTTATAAAGTGTTACTAAACCAGCTAAAATGGCTATACCTGCAATTGCATTTAATATTGGCACTGCTTGATTTACAAAAGATACCTCTGGCGATGGTGGTATGTATGCTATCCTCACTATATCCCCAAGACGTGGGTAATCATTTTCAGATTTATAAGTGATATCTACTTTACATGTTTTCTGTCCTAAACTTGTTACTTTACCCTTTGCTATAAGTTTGTTATCTCTAAATACTCCTAGTATGGTTCCTTCAACTATTCCCATATCTTTACCTAAGTCACTTTCGAGGACATTTTCTTCAGCGTATATTACTACGCGGCTACTCCTCCATAGCTCATCTAGTCTCTTAGAAAGGTTAGATATAGCATTTAGAAATGCCTCTTTTTCTAGTGGTTTCCAGTCAAGTACAGCTCCAGAAAATGGAGAACTTAAAGAATTTGCTTCTAGAATAAACATCTCTATATTTGTTTTGGCATCTTTTATAGAGAGTCTTACACTAGCACTTACATTAGAAGTGTTGTGTTTAAAGTTTACATCGAAACTAGCAATACCCCAAAAAACTGATGTAGGGGTGGCTCTATCAATCCTTTCCCAGCTAAAGAAGTCACTAGAAGAGAATATCGGTGTGACTATACTGCTTAATGAAGTATCCTCTTTTCCTTCTACAAATACTCCCATAACTCCAATCTTTAACTTTTTTTGTTCACTAAAGGCGCTTACCGGAAATAACTCAAAAACAAGAAGAATTATTACTATAATACTTAAAAGTCTTCTCATTTTCCTCCTCGAATATTTTTTCTATGCTACTAATTATACCAGTTATTACTTGATTATGTGAATATCCTCCTTGAACAAAAGCAACATAAGGAGGAGTTAATATACCATCTGCGCTAAATTCACCTGTAGAGCCCTGCACAAACCCTCCCCCTGCTAAGATTACAGGGTCGGAGTATCCAGGTAATTCTTGTGGTTCAGGCTTATACATAGAGTTAACCGGACAGAAACCTTGTATGCCCTGTAAGAATTTTATAAGTCTTCCTTTATCTTTTAAGATAATCCTTTGTACTCCATCTCCTCTAGGCTCGTTCCATTTAGGTAAGACATCAAATCCAAGTCTTTCTAGTATATAACTAGATATAGTCAATCCTATTAGGGATTCTCCTATAAAATGGGGAGCCAGTAAAAGCCCCTGTAGTATATCCCTTTGAAGTCCTAGAGTAGGACCAATATCTCTCCCTTGTCCTGGAGCGGTAATAAAATCTCCTACTTTTTCTATAACGTCTCTTTTCCCTGCTATATAAGCACCTGTAGGAGCAAGATTCCCACCAATCCCTTTTATTAAAGACCCTACTATGATATCTGCACCAGCTTCTATAGGCTCTTTATCTTCTACAAACTCACCATAACAATTATCTACAAATATGATACTCTCTCTAAATATATTCTTTATGTTAGATATCATCTGAGCTATCTCTTTAATCGTTAAAGATTTTCTGGACCAATTATACCCACAGGAACGCTGTATAAAGATAACTTTAGGAGGTCTATCGACTTTAGATTCAATATATTCTATATCTTCTCTATATTCAAAAGGAATCTCTTGATAGCTTATATCCCACTCTGCTAAAGAATTTATTACCTTTTTCAGCGTGTCATATACTGGTCCTGTTATTGAGAGTATCTTGTCTTTTGGTCTTAGAAGGGCAAAAAGAACAGTAAAAATGGCATGTGTTCCAGATACAATTTGAGGCATCACTATAGCTAATTCACTAGAAAAAGAGAGGGAAAACACTTTTCCTAGTGCTTCCCTTCCTTTATCATTATACCCATAACCAGTTCCAATAAAAGAAACTGTATACTCATCTATTCCTGCATTTCTGAATGCAGAAAGCACCTTTAACTCATTCTTTTTAGTCGTTTCTTGGATCTCCTTTATTTTACTGTTACAGACTAACTCCGCCTCTTTAATAATCTCTTCTAAATCCATTAATCTCCCCTTACTCCTGCAGATTCCATCCTCTCTAGAGCCTCTTTTAAAACCGATTCATCAACTGTAAGGGCTATACGGAAATATCCCTCTCCATTTTCTCCGTAACCTATACCTGGTGGGACCACTATTCCTGTCTTTTCAAGTAGGAAGCTAGCAAACTCTATGGAGGATTTGAAGCTCTTAGGAATTGGCACCCATAGATAGAATGTTCCTTTTGTAGGTTTCACATTCCAACCAAGTTTCTTTAATCCTTCTATAAATATATCTCTTCTCTTTGCTATCACTCTTTTATTCTCTTCTATTACATCTTGTGGACCTCTAAGTGCTACTACTCCTGCATATTGTATGGCCATAAATACACCTGAATCAACATTTGTTTTTACTATAGAGAGACCATCAATAATATCCTTATTACCAGCGACAAAACCTATCCTCCAACCAGTCATATTGTAAGTCTTCGATAAGGAGTGAAATTCTACCGCTATGTCCTTAGCCCCTTTGACCTCGAGTATACTAGGAGCAATATATCCATCAAATGTGACCTCAGAGTAGGCATTATCATGGCAGAGAATGATATTGTACTTCTTTGCAAACTCTACAGCTTCTTCAAATACAGAAAGGTCTGCTACTGCTGCAGTAGGGTTATTTGGATAGTTAAAGAACATTATCTTTGCTTTACGTGCCACTTCCTCAGGTATACTGGAGAAATCAGGCAGATATGTATCGGGTTTTAATGGGAAGGTATAAGGAGTACCGCCGGCTAAGATAGTAGCAACTTTATATACAGGGTAACCTGGGTCTGGTATTAGAGTAATATCCCCTGGATCTACAAAAGCCAAGAATATATGGGCAATCCCTTCTTTTGAGCCTATAAGAGTTAAAACTTCTTTATCTGGGTCTAGAATAACATTAAATCTCTTCTCATACCATTCTGCTACAGCTTTTCTAAACTCCTTTGTCCCTTCATATGGTGGATATTTTTGATTGTTTACAATCTTAGCTGCTTCATACAGTGCATCAACTATATGCGAAGGAGTTGGTAGGTCTGGATCTCCTATACCTAGATTTAGAACTTTTACTCCCCTTTTCATAGCCTCTTCCTTCTTTTTGTCAATCTCAGCAAATAGATAAGGGGGGATGTTATCTAACCTTTTTGCCTTCTTTATCATCTTTACCTCCGTAATCTAGAATTTAAATACTCTTCACTTAACTTTCCACTAAATACTTCCTCTGCAGGACCTTCCATAAAGATTCCTTTATCCCTATCCCACTCTATAGTAAGCTTGCCTCCAGGGAGGGTAATCTCTACTAGATTATCGGTATAATTGTTTACTATACTTGCTACCGTTACCGCACAGGCTCCACTCCCACAGGCAAGGGTCTCTCCTGCCCCTCTTTCCCAGACCTTTACAATAACATGACCCCTATCTATCACCTGAACAAATTCGACATTTGTCCTATTTGGAAAGTCAGGATGAGTTTCTATCTTAGGACCTATATCTCTTAATGGGACTGTAGAGATGTCACTTACGAAATTTACTGCGTGGGGATTTCCCATAGAGATTAGGGTGAGGTCGTATTTTTTGTTGTCTACAACCAAAGAATGTGACTTTATTTCTTTTGGTTGTCCCATATTTACCCTGACTCTAAAGGGGTTAATGGAGGTAACATCACACTCTAAAACTCCTACCTTAGTTTCCACTTTAAAACTTCTCTTAGGGTTCTTTCTATATCCGTATAACGTGATACATCTTATACCGTTTCCGCACATCTCCGCTTCTGTCCCGTCAGGATTAAACATCCTCATTCTAAAATCAGCGATAGGAGACTCCTCATATATTATGAGACCATCAGATCCTACCCCAAAGTGTCTATCACACAGAAGTTTAGCCAACTCATTAATATTATAGCCTCCAGTATCTTCTATTATGACAAAATCATTGCCTATACCGTGCGATTTTGCAAAATGCATTTTTTACCTCCTCATAACTTATAAGTTTAACTCTTATCTCATTTCTAAACCAAGTAAGCTGTCTCTTTGCATACCGTCTTGTCTCTTTTTTAATCTCTTCTATAGCAGATTTTAAGTCATACATGCCTTGTAGATATTTTATTATCTCTCTATATCCTAAAGTTTGCAAGGATGGTATCCCCGGACTATACCCCATATTTAGTATATGTTTTGTCTCTTCTATTAGTCCCAATTGTATCATCTTATCTACCCTCTCTTCAATCCTTTTGTAGAGCAAATCCCTTGGAGGATTTAAGACAAAGTATACTATGTCATATTTAGGATAATCAATATCAATCCCTCTTCTATAAAAAGAAATTGGTTTACCCGTAGCATAATAGACCTCTAACGCCCTAGTAATTCTTATCTCATCGTTAGGACTTATCTTGCTAGCAGTAACTGGATCTACCTCTAATAACTCTCTATACACATTAGATAAACCCTTCTCTTTTATCTTTTCCTTTATCATTTCTCTTATCTTTTCGTCCACCTTGGGTGGAAAATCTATATCTCTTATAACCGCCCTTATATATAATCCTGTTCCTCCAACGAGAAGAGGTATTTTCCCACGTGCATATATCTCTTCTATACATTTTCTTGCAAGTTTTTGAAACTCTCCAGCGGACATGACCTCGTCTGGATATATAATGTCAATAAGATGGTGAGGAATAAGCCTTCTCTCTTCAAGAGTAGGTTTAGCGGTCCCTATATCCATATATTTGTATATCTGTCTTGAATCGCAGGAGACTATCTCTCCATTAAGTTTAAGTGCCCATTCTATTGCAAGCTGTGTCTTTCCACTTGCAGTTGGACCACCTATAACTATAACTGGTATCTTCATTTTAGTATGTCTTTATATATATCTTTAGTCCTTTCTACCATGACCTCAAAGGTGAAGTTTTCTATAAACCTATTATACCCGTTTTCAGCTAACCTTTCTCTCAGTTTGTCATCTCTTATGAGTTTTTCAATGGCAGAGGCTAACGCCTTACTATCTCTAGGCGGTACAAGAATCCCTGTCTCTCCATCTATTACTAGCTCAGGAATTCCACCTACATTTGAAGCTATAACTGCCTTCTTCTCAGCGTACGCTTCGATAATTGATACAGGTAGAGATTCAAATAGTGAAGGTAGAACAAAGATATCAAAATTATTTATATAGCTCCTAGCAAAAGGAATACCTCCAAGAAAGTATATATAGTCTTTTATCTTAAGCCTTTTAACAAGAGCTTCCAAATTCTTTCTCTCTTCACCTTCTCCAATTATAAAAAGCCCTACATCTTTGATTTTCTTAGAGACTAAACTTATAGCCTCTATTAGATAGTTGAGCCCTTTTCTCTTTATAAGGCTTGCAACAGTCCCCACTTTAAATCCATTGATCTGAGGTAATAAACTTTTCTCTTCTACGGGGGATATGCCATTGTATATAAGTGTAACCTTCTGAGGATCTAGTCCTAACCTGATGAGGAGCTCTTTATCATTCTTGCACACTGCTATGACTTTGTCTGTCCATCTATTTCCTGTTACTGCGGTGAGTGTATAATCCCAAAGTGCAATAGAATTTCCATAACCGTGACAAGTTAGGATAACTGGTATAGAAGGAGAGAGTATTTTACTAAAGAAAGCGGGTTCATACCTCCCCTGTATGTGAACTAGATCTGGTTTATACTCTTCTAATATGCTTTTTAGTGTATCCCTGTATCTTTTCACATTGAATGGGGTGAGTCCGGGTAGATTTGTATAGGGTATCTTATTCTTCTCTAAAAGAGATATACCACTTCCGTCTGGTCCTGCTACTAATGTTTCATATTCATTTCTAATTCCCTTTATCAATTCAACAGTATGAACCTCGGTCCCTCCAAGATTCATAAATGGAAGTATATACAATATTTTTTTAGCCATAGACCAAATTTACCCTCCTCTCGAAAGGGATATTATAAGCTTTTCAGGTTAGTTTAACTTTTCTCACAGAGATTTAATATTATCGCCCCCATAAACCAGAATATTAGACCTATGTGAAGTGACCATATTGTGCCATCAAATAATTGATGTCCAAGATAGGCGGTAAGAGATGAAAGTAATATTAGAGTAAGGTCATCTTGGGTCTTTTTATAAAGTCTTAGTCCCTTCTTATATAAACTTATTACAAATGCAAAGAAGGATAAAAACCCCAAAATTCCTGTTTCTACAAGAAGGTTTAGAATAAGATTGTGAGCAAAAGACATAGAAACCTCATGTGCTTCTGGTAGTTTGTAGTTAGGATACACTAAAGGAAAGGTGCCAATGCCTATTCCTGTGATAGGATGATCAAGGAACATTTTTATACTAGACTTCCAGATGTAAATTCTCTCTATTTTAGAGGTACTATTAAGGTCTAATCTTGTATGGAAGAAAGATAGAAGGCTATTTCCAGTTAGGAGAGAGTGAATAGAGAAGATGGCAAGAGATATAATAGTGAATAATGCAAGTACTCCAATACTTTTTCTTATCTTTTTACCACCAAAGATTAATAGAAGTATCTCTCCTAAAGCTAAACCTACCCAAGCCCCCTGAGACATACTTAATATTAACCCAGAAGTTATAAAGATAAAGAATATAAGATAATAGATCTCACTTTTAGATACAATACTTAGTTGAGTTATAGGGATAGCTGTTGCAAGAATAGTCCCTATACCATTCTTTCCCAAGAATGGAGTGTCTGCATAGACCCCTTTGTAGAGATATCCAATAATGCCTCCAAATGCTAGTAGTGTTGCTCCGAAGTTAAAGTAATCTAATACTTTTGTTGTATCTTCTCTGTCAAGTTCTTTTTTTCTTAAGAATAGATATGTTATGTAAAGTAAAAGAAAAATAACAAAGCTTCCTAGAGAGAAATTTCTATGTGAAGAAAAGGTAGCAGAAAGTAAAAAAGAAATAGTTATAAATACTGGATATATATCGAACTTAAATCGCCAAGACTTTAATATAAAAAATCTAGAAATGATGTAGATGATAAAACTTAAAGTTCCTCCTCCTAATCCGAGGAAGAAGCTAAAAAGGTAGAAAATATTTCTATCTAATCTTGCACTATTATCTTCTAAACTGGGACCGTCTCTTTTCATTCCTAAAATATTTTAAACCTACAAAAGAATACCGTCAATTACTCACTTGTCAAATCATACCTATCTATGCTAGAATCTAAAAAACTTATCGATAGAAGGCTGATTATGGGAACAGTAAAGACAGTTAAGATAAATAGTAGATGGGTAGAGAGAAATTTGATAGAAGTCAAGGCTCGTGAACATACTGTATATGTAGATCAGCCTGAGACATCTGGAGGAACTAATAAGGGCCCTACCCCTTTAGAGTATCTTTTTGCTTCACTAGCCTCTTGCATAATAACCATTGGTCTTATAGTAGCTAGACAGAAACAGATAAAGGTTAAGGGGCTCTCTGTAGAAGTTGAAGGAGATATAGATTATGATGTCCTTTTAGGGAAATCTAAGGAGCCAAGAGCAGGTTTCTATAGAATAAAGGCGAAAGTCAAGGTTGACGGTGATTTAACGCAGCAAGAAAAGGAAGAGTTTATAAAAGAAGTTGAATCCCGTTGTCCAATAGCGGATAATCTATTGAATCCTACTCCAATAGAGGTGGTTGTAGAATAACTAAAGTTTCCCATATTTAATGCTACAGTCTATATAGTGAATTATATTTTCTTGGATCTTTCTATCTAATGGAGTAGTAAGTGGCATAGCTGTTGGACAGAGTATAAATGGACCACTATTAGAACCTTCTTCTATTGCAGTCTTTACGGCTATTTCTATCTCTGACTTTGTTCCTACCTCAAACAGGCGCTCTTCTATATTACCAATCAAGACTACTTTTTCTCCTAGAATCTTTCTAGCTTCTTTCAAAGTAATATCTCCATCTGGTGGCGGTTCTAATGGGTCTATAGCGTCAATATTCATCTCTGAAATGAACTCTAATACATTTTTCACTTTTCCATGTGAGTGAAGTCTAGCTTTACTACCATATTTATGTAGAAGTTCTATTATCTCTTTATCATATCTAACAACTAGACTCCTGAATTCTCTAGGTGAAAGGTAAGGAGGTGTTGCATACTCTGGTCCACAAATTCTATATACTGTAACTACACCATTTGATAATAGATATTCTAGGTAGTTATATAATCGCTCTTGAAAGAAGTCCATAAGTCTAAAGATAAGGCTTCGATTATCTGTATATAGCATCAAAAATTTATAGAAACCAAAGAGTTCTACTGTAAGACATAAAGCATCTGGGATTTCCCCTGTTACTATACCAGAGTTTCCAATCTCTTCCATCTTTTTGAAGAAGGAATTGATAGAAGGTTTCCAGGGGAAGTATTCTATTGAGAATAATCTTTCTGCATCTTTTGCATCTTTACAAAGATACTCTATCGTCCAAGTAGTATGCACCCCTTCATCCTGTCTTTTTAACGTGGTAAGTTCACCTTCTGGAGTTCTTATTATAGTTCTAGTGTATACAGAACTTCCCTCTTGCCAAGTGTAATTTTTAACATCTTCAGGTGATACTTCTCCATAGAATAGTACCGGTTTGTCTGCAGTTGGATTCCAAGGAGACATCTTGTCTGTCTTTCCCTTGGCGTACTCTAAGATCTCTACATATTCTTGATAATTGTATATCCAGGAATCATAATGTCCATCAAATTCATATAACGATATAGGAACTCTGTCAGGTTTTTCTCTATTAAATACCTTTATCAATCTTTCTTTAGATGTCATAAGTTCCTTCTTTTTTAAAGTCTTTCTTAGAACTATACATGATGATGCTAGATGGGTGATAACCATGCCTTATAAAGTGCTGTCCTATAACCTGCCATAATAAGAGATGCAGACTCTCTTCTTTACTAATCATATTTAATCTCATCGATTATTTAGATATCTAAATAGTATCATACTCAAGTTACCTATGTCAATAAGAAGGAGACTTTATATGCTTGAATATTCAAGTATAGTATGCTATTCTCAAGATAGATGTAAAAGGAGGTGAGGAGGTTTTTGAAAAACTAGGAAGTATATTGCTTATGTAGAATGGAATCCGAAGACAAATCTTTATATTGGTATTGTTCCCGAAGTCTTTGGAGCTTATACACAAGCTGAAAGTCTTGATGAACTAAGAAGGAATCTTAAAGAGGTCTTAGAGCTTTGTCTAGAAGAAAAAGACGAAGATATATAAAGATTATTTGGAGGAGGTGTTTTAAAGTGAATAGATTTTTTAGAGTATTTATCAGTTTAACTTTAATCTTTAGTTTAGTATTAAGTTTGAACCTAGTGGGCTTTTCTCAGAAGAAGTACAATGAATCACCAATGTTAGCAGAACTGGTAAAGCAGGGGAAGCTTCCACCTGTAGAGAAGAGACTACCAGAAAATCCGTTAGTTGTAGAACCAGTAGAGGAGATTGGGAAATACGGAGGAACTTGGAGATTTGCTATGCTTGGCCCTGGAGATATCTCGATATACGTCCCTATATTTGCTGAACCTCTTGTTAAGTGGAATAGATCAGGAAATGGGATAATACCAAATGTGACTGAGAAATGGGAAGTAAAGAGGGCATATAAGGAATTTGTCTTCTATCTAAGAAAAGGTCTAAAGTGGTCGGATGGACAACCTTTAACTGCTGATGATATTATGTTCTGGTATGAAGACATCTTACAGAACAAGGAACTTGCTCCTTCTTTTCCATCTTGGTTAGTAGTTGCTGATACTCCAGTGGTTGTAAAGAAAATAAATGACTACACAGTAAGTTTTACATTTAAAGAACCTAACGTTGTCTTCTTGGAGAATGTGTGCTTCCAAGGTGGTGGAGGTAGTGGAACACTCTCAATAATGATTCATCCTAAGCACTATCTTAAGCAGTTCCACCCTAAGTATACTCCAAAAGAGCAGTTAGAAAAGACTGCCAAAGAGATGGGCTTTAGTACCTGGTATTCTCTCTTCTGGAATAGAGCAGACTTCTATACAAACCCTGATTGTCCTGTGATCTCTGCTTGGAAGGTAACTACTCCTCTTGCAGGTAAAAGTGTACATGTCTTAGAAAGAAACCCTTACTACTGGAAGGTTGATCCTGCTGGTAACCAGTTACCTTATATAGATAGAATTGCAGCCAGTGTAGTCGAGAACGCAGAGGTAGTGAATATTAAGGCTCTCTCTGGAGAACTAGATTTCCAATTCAAACATATAATTCTGAATAACTATCCACTTTTAAAAGAGAATGAAGTAAAAGGCGGATATAATGTCCTTCTCTGGCCTACTGCTCTAGGTTCAAACTGTGCTTTTATGCCCAATCTAAACCATAAAGACCCTGTTTTAAAGGCCCTATTTAATAACAGAAACTTTAGGATTGGTCTATCCTATGCTATAAACCGTGACGAGATAAATAAACTCTGTTACCTAGGACTAGCACAGCCTAGACAGGCTACAGTTGTACCAGAGTGTCCCTACTATACTCCTGGTCTTGAAAAGTTATATGCTGAGTATGACCCCAAGAAGGCAAATGAATATCTAGACAAGGCAGGACTAAATAGGAGAGACAAGGATGGTTATAGATTAAGGCCAGATGGTAAGCCTTTACAACTAACTATAGAGTTTACACCCTCAGGGGAATTTGGACCTTGGCCAGATGTGGTAGAGTTAGTTACTAAATACTGGAATGCAGTTGGTCTTAAAGTTGCATACAAATCAATGGATAGAGCTTTATTTGATATAAGAAGAGCCAGCACAGAGTTTGACATAATGGTATGGGCATGGGGTAGGGGTCTGACTCCTCTGATCCAGCCAGTATTTATTTTCCCCGTGATAACGACTACCGGTGCACCATTATATGCTCAGTGGTACTCCTCTAGAGGAAAGACTGGAGAAAAGCCTACCGGTGATATATTAAGGGCTATGTATATGTATGATAGGTTCAAGAGGACTATAGACGATGCAGAGAGAATCAAGATAGGTAAGGAACTTATAAAGTTAAGCGCAGAGAATGTCTGGAGTATAGGGACGGTAGGGTTAGCTCCAACGCCTCTAGTGGTTAGAAAGAATTTTAGAAATGTCCCGCAGAGAAGCTTCTATGAGTGGCTCTTACTCCAGATATCTAATACTAGTCCAGAACAGTATTTCATAAAGGACTAATCTTAAATGGGGGATACTTATGTATCCCCCTAATATTTCTGAAAGGAGTTGATTATGCCTGCTCTTTATTTTCTCGAAGATATCTATATAATCTTAGGGAATTCTCTTTTTGAGTTTGCCTTTGAACGAGATGGTAAATTAAGGTGGATTATAAATAAGTCTAATAGTGAGAATTATATAAAAAATCACTATAATAGGTGGATATTAAAAGTTTTAGATGATAAGAATGGAGAAATCCCTTTAGGAAGACCTAGGTTTTATTGGCAGAATAATAAGTTATATATATCTTACAAAGATCAGATAGATGTTGAGTTAGTTATTGAGATTTTTCCTAATAACCCAGAAAGTTTATGGACTTTAAAGATAAAGAATACATCTTCTCGAGAGATTCTAGATGTAATATTTCCACATATATCTGGCATATATCTTGGTCACACTTGGAAAGATAACTCTCTTGTTTATCCCTATATAGCTGGAGAGAGAATAGAAAATCCTGTAGAGGAATATACTAGAAGACCCTCTAAAATACTTTGGGACTGGCAGGACTACAAATATACCTATATAATCGATGGGGTAGGGACAATAAGAGAAAATGACCTCTATGTAAGGGAATTACCATACACAGGTCCTCTTTCGATGGCTTGGTTGGACTATTATAACGAAGAAATAGGCTTTTACTTAGCTTCTTACGATGAAGAAAAGACCCTTACCTATCTGAGGGTAGAGACCCCCGGTCCCGAATATCCTGGGATGGGATTTGCTTTCAGAAAGAGAATCAGGTTATCTAGGGGAGAAGAAAAGGTTTTTAGATATAGTATAGGAATTCACTTAGGTGACTGGCATTGGGGAGCTGAGAGGTATAGGGAATGGTTTAATAGTGTATTCCCTAGGGTAAAGGATACTCCAGAATGGCTTATAAAAAGTAAAGGGTTGGTAGCTCATTATGATTTTAGATACCAGAATGGAAGAAGTGTACATAATTTTAGAGATATACCTTTATTATTTGAGAAGGCTCAAGAAGACTCTTTAGACCATCTTTTTATTGCTGGATGGAATCGAAATGGCTTTGATAACGGTTATCCATTATATACGCCAGATGAGCTTTTAGGAGGAGAAAAGGTTTTTAAAGAGAAAATAGAGGAGGTTAATAAAAAGGGTGGATATGTCACTACCTATATAAACATTAGGATAGTAAATTCTTCTTTCTTGGATAGAGCTCCCAAGAATGCCTTGACTAACCATATAGAGAGGTATGGGGCTTTAGATTTTTATGTTGCTGATCCTTCTAAGGAAGAGTGGCATAGACTGATCCTTGACGCTATAGATAGGTTGGCAGGGTATGGTGTCTCTGGGGTTTATCTGGACGAGCTATCTATGGCTCCTGCGATTGGAGATATACCAGATTGGATAAAAGGTTATACAGAATTATTGGATAAGATAGTTAAGAGATATAGGGATAAAGTTTTTATTATAGAGGGTTGTAGTGATATATATGGTAGATATGTCGATTTGCAATTGGTGTCTACATTCTTTTACTGGTCTACAAGTTATCCTGAGTTATTTAGATATACGTTTCCAGAGTATATATTAGTAGATATGCTTTATCCTAATTATCAGACTATGAGACCCTCTTTTGTCTCTATGATATCTAAGGACATAATCAATAGAGCATTTATATTAGGTATGTATCCCTGGATATATGATCTCAGTGTGGATAACTCTTTTGATAATAGTGAAGAGTTAAAAGATTATCTTAGATATTTTCTAAATTTGAGGATGATTGGTGGTGAGTTCTTTACTAGAGGAACTTTTTTAGATGATTTAGGTTTAAGAACTAGTGATAATATCAAGGCAAAGCTATATAAAAGAGATAAACAGTATATGATTCCTATATGGAATAAAAACAGAGCCAAAGGTGAGTTGGAGCTTAGAACTTTGAATCCTCCGTTTAAGGTGAGAATAGTCTCTTCCTCTAAGACTAATTATGAGACTAAAAATAATGTGATTAGTCTTCCAGAGGATACTTTGTCTCTAATATTCATAGAGGAGGGAAAATGAGAACTCTTTATGGGTTAGATGTTTTAAGAAGTAACGACTTCGATGTATTAAAAGGAAAGAGGGTAGGGATAATAACAAATTATTCAGGTATATCTTCTGACCTGAAGCCAAACATAGAATTGATGCTAAATGCTGGTATTAAAGTTTTAAAGATATTTACCCCTGAGCATGGATTCTTTGGTGCTGCTGATGGTTTGGAGATAAAAGATACTATTCACCCTAAATATGGAATAAGGATGGTAAGCTTATATGGTGATAAAAAGGCGCCAACAGAGGAGGATTTAGAGGATATAGATATCCTAGTCTATGATATACAAGATGTAGGCTTGAGATTCTACACATTTATATATACCTTAGCATATTCCTTAGAATCTGCCAGTAAATATGGTGTTTCTTATGTCGTTTTGGATAGACCTAATCCGCTTTCAGGAGAGGTGATTATTGGTCCTAGGATACTTGATGAACTAAACTCGTTTGTTGGAGGGTATAAACTCCCAATAAGGTATGGTTTAACGGCTGGTGAATTAGCATTGTATTATAGTAAACTTAAAGGTTTAGATTTGGACTTAAGCATAATAAGGATGAAAAATTGGATTAGGGATATGTACTATCCAGACACGGGTCTTTTATGGAATGTTCCTTCCCCTAATTTACCTACCTTCTCTAGCACTCTTTGTTATGCAGGGATGTGTTTTATAGAGGCTACTAATATATCTGAAGGTAGAGGCACTACTAAGCCGTTTGAATATATTGGTGCTCCATGGATAGATGAGGATATAGTCTTTGAAGAATTAAAGAGGGAAAACTTTTCTGATATAGCCTTTAGGAAAAGATACTTTATACCAGAATTTTCTAAGTATAAAGGCGAAGTATGTAGAGGGTTAGAATTCTTTCCTTTGAGTTATAAAGCGGACTTTATAAAAGTTGCTCTGAGTTTTATAAGTATAGTGGCTAGAAGATTCCCAGAGCACTTTACTTACAGGAAGTATAACGAAGTATTAAGTATAAACCTACTCGTAGGAGATAGAGAAACGGAAAAAGATTTATTAGAGGGTAGAAATTGGAAAAAGATATACGAGAGATGGGAAAATGACAGGAGAGAATTTAAGGAATTTATAGAAGATTTGAGACTATACTAGTAGCTTTTCTATGGCACTCTTTATCTTACTCTGTATCTCTAGCGCAGTTTCTCTATCTTTATACGGATGTCTAGGCCAGAAAAAACCTTTTAGTCCGTCATTTCTATTTCTTGGAACAATGTGTACATGTAGATGAGGGATGCTTTGACTTACTCTATTATTTATACCAATGAATATACCTTGAGCTTCTAAGCCCAATTCTATGGCTTTCGATATTAGCTTTGCATTCCTAAATATAGGTCCTACCAAGTCTTCTGGTACGTCCATTAATGTCTCATAGTGCTCCTTAGGTACCAATAGACAGTGTCCTGGATTTAGGGGGCGAATATCTAGAAAGGCAAGAGATATATCGTCTTCAAAGACAATATAACCTTCAGATTCTCTCTTTATAATCTTACAGAATATACATTCCTTAGTAGACAAAACTGCTTCCTCCTATAAATTCTCTTAGTATAGATGTCATCGGTACTTCTGTTGGTGAGAGGGGTACAAAGTGTGAAAGTATATCTAAGATTCTTTTGGCTTCTGGATACTCTTTGTAATATGGAGGGACTGCTTTTAACATTGGCTCTATAAAATTTTTTAGTACGGAAAATTCATATACAAGCGCAGAGTTGAACATAGCATCAGCTTTCTCTTGGGTTGGGAATATATATAAATCTTCTGCTCTTCTCACTGATGGCCACTGTCTAATAGAGTCTAAAACACCGTGTCCTCTAAAGATACTATCTCTTACCATACGCCTTATAAGTCTAGCATCAGTAGTTGGAACTCTATTTTGATTATCTAGATTTAGGTTAGTTAGTGCACTTACAAATATATGATACTTCATATAACCCGGTATTTCCGGTGTAATCTGGGGGTTTAGTGCATGGATGCCTTCCATAACTAAAAGATTACCATTTTCTAGTTTTACAAATCGTCCTGACCTTTCACTTCGTTTTTTCTGAAAGTTATACTTAGGTAATTCCACCTCTCCTCCATTCATAAGAATGTTTAAATGTTCTGTTAGTAGAGGGATGTTTAGCGCGTTGGGACTATCAAAATCGTAGTTCCCATAATCGTCTTTAGCAATCTCGTGTGGTGCTAAAAAATAATCATCCATCTCTATAACTATTGGTTTTATCCCGTTAACCTTTAGCTGAATCTGTAACCTTTTAGTAAAGGTTGTCTTTCCTGCAGAAGAGGGACCTGCTATCAAGACTAACTTTAAGTCTGGAAGTTTAGAGCATATCTCATCTGCAATCTGGGCTATCTTTTTTTCATGAAGTGCTTCTGCTACCTTTATAATCTCTGATATCTCTCCATTCTCTATGGCCGAATTCAATGACGCTACATCTGTAAGCCCTAATATACTAAGCCAGTTCCTGTATTCATAGAAGGCCTTAAACAATTCGACAATCTCTTTAAATTCTGCAACCTTATTTATGTCCCTATCTTCAGGAAGTATTATGAGGAATCCTGGCTGGTAGAGTTTCAGAGCGAAATTCTTAAGATATCCGGTTGATGGAACTAAGGGAAGATATGAGTATTCATAGTAGTTATCTATATGATACAGGGTAACTTCCTTTCCTGGATAATACTTTAATAACCTTATCTTATCTTCTTCTTGAAGCCTTTCAAAGATTTTTATTGCTTCTTCAGTTGTATATATCTCTTTTTTGATAGGTATATCCTTTTCTGTTAATTCCTTCATTTTTTCTTCTATCTTCAGTAGGTCGTTTGAACTAGGTATATAGTTCTTGAATCTCCCATATAAGCTTTTATGATATGAATGTTCTAAGAGTACCTTTAAGTCTGGAAATAAAAGTTTAGTGGCAAAACTAAAGAGAAATATATAACTCCTCTCTAATACTCTCCTGCCATAATTTTCTTTTACACCAATCAGGTCTAAACTTTTATCCTCGTTAACGATATAGTTTAAGTCTTCTATCCTATCTCCTAATTTTACTGCTACTGGTAGATCCCCTTCTCCTAAGAGTTCTTTAGATATATTTGGATATTTATTAATAATTTCTCTTACTGAACTAGGTTCTTCCAATTCTACCCTGATTGCCCCTCTAAAGTCTACTCTAATCATCTCTTAGATACCTCCGGTCTTTATCGTTTTTGATATAATTATTATAATCTTGTAGGAATAAAAAGAAAGGGCTTAAGTATGTTTTTGATAAGTGGATAGACTTAAAAATGGTGACTTTATAAAAGCAATTTTAGATAACAAGGTTTTGATATACTTTATTTGTTTTTGAAAAGACTATAAATTAGGAGGTAATTTTATGGAAGCTAAGGTAGTCTGGCAAAAAGAGAAGCTCAAATTTACTGGCCATATAGAAGGAAGTCCGGACATCTTTATGGACAGTGAAAGTGGGCCAACTCCTATGGAGCTTGTCCTTGTTGCTTTAGGCGGATGTACAGGGATGGATATAATATCTATCTTGCAGAAGATGAGGCAAGATGTGAAAAATTTTGAGATAAATTTATTGGCTGAAAGAGCTAACGAACATCCTAAGGTATTTACAAAGATAAACTTAGAATATGTAGTTTATGGCACTAACATAGACGAAAATGCAGTAAAGAGGGCTATTGAACTTTCACAAGAAAAATACTGTAGTGTTGGAGGTATGCTAAAAAAGGCGGTAGAGCTCACATATAGTTACAAAATAATAAACGAATAAGATAAGGGGGCTAAAAGCGCCCCCTATTATACTGTTGCTTCAAAGGTTTCTTTTACCTTTTCTAGTAGATCCCTGATAGGTAAGTTTTGAGGGCACTTTGGTTCACAGATTCCACATTTTATACAGCTACTAGCTCTTTCTGACTCCTGCATGCCGTTTCTATAGTGCCATCTTGGTCCGCCAAAGTCGTTATACCTTACACCTTCATTGTAGAGGTGGAAGTTTAGAGGTATATTTACACCATTAGGACATGGCATACAATAACCACATTCGTTGCAATCTATGGCTTTGATGCCAAGGTATGTCTCCTTTACTCTCTCTATAAGTTTTAACTCTTCTGGCGTGAGAATATTAATTCCAGAGCTATTTGCAATTTCAATATTCTCTTTTACCTGCTCGAAAGTACTCATACCACTTAGCACAGTAGACACTTCTGGCTGATTCCAGAGCCATAGTAAGGCCCAGGCAACTGGACTTCTCTTTATTGGAAAGCTTTCAAGTACTTGTCTTACTCTATCTGGTGGATTGGCAAGCCTTCCGCCTCTTAATGGCTCCATTATTACAACTGCCAACCCTTTACTACTTGCATACTTTAGTCCTTCCATACCTGCCTGATGTTCTATATCCATATAGTTATACTGTATCTGACAGAAGGTCCAATCATAAGCATCCACTATCTTTTTAAATGTCTCTAGGTCATCATGGAAAGAAAATCCAAGATATCTTATAAGACCCTTCTTTATCACCCCCTCAGCCCAATCCAAAACTCCTAGATTGTATAGCTTGTTCCAAGTATCTTTATTGAGTGCATGTAACAGATAGAAATCTATATGATCTGTATCAAGCTTCTTTAACTGTTCATTTAGGAGTCTATCCATATCCTCTTTTACATTTACATGCCATGGAGGAAGTTTTGTTGCTAACATAGTCTTAGCTCTATAGCCGTCTTTTAATGCCTTACCAACCACTATTTCACTGTTCCCTCTGTGATATCCATATGCTGTGTCTACATAGTTTACACCGTTGTCTATTGCGTACCTTATCATCTTTATAGCTAATTCTTCATCTATTTTGCCATCGTCTCCTCCAATAGTGGGAAGCCTCATAGCTCCAAAACCTAGAGCAGAAACCTTAAAATCTAGTCTACCGAACTTCCTATACTGCATCAAGATCCCTCCTATAAGGAAAATTTTTCGATTTATTTCATTTTAGCACATTTTATAACAATTTAGAAGATAAGTCAAACCTCTTTGCTGATTGTTGTAGAAATATCATTTTAATTGAGTAATTTCTGTATTTGATAATATCATTTGCATTTCTATTTAGTCTATAGTATAATTTCTATTAAAAATAGATATAAAGTATCGAAACCTTCGGGGACGGGTGAGAAGCGAATAAGTGCTTCAATTCCCTACCGGCGGTAAAGCCCGCGAGCCTCATAAGAGGTTGAACTGGTGAAATTCCAGTGCCGACGGTATAGTCCGGATGGGAGAAGGTGTTTTTTATTGGACAATGAGCCCCGAAGGTTTTCGGGGCTTAAAAATTTTATAAGGAGGACTGAGACGATGCGAAAAAGTAGTAAGATGTATGTTGGTGGAGCTCTTTTATCTGCAATTGGTTTTGTCTTAATGCTATTTCAAATTCCTCTTATACCAGAAGCCAATTTTTTGCTCTATGACCCTGGTGATGTTGCAGTATTATTGGCCGGTATTTTGTATGGACCTTGGATAGGATTTGTATCTGTAGTCATAAAGAATATACTATACTTTATATTTAAAGGAGTTGGGGGTCCAATAGGGATACTTATGAATACAATAGCCACTGGAAGTTTTGTGGTAGTACCTGCTTTTATTCTTAGGTATAGGAAAGACCTTTTAGTTCCAGCACTTTTAGCAGGGGTAGCAGCTAAGACACTAATAATGATACCGGCAAATCTTGTATTTACACCTATATATACAGGGCTTCCAGTTCAAGAAGTATGGCGTCTTGTAAAAGTAGCAGTTACTCCATTTAATATAGCTCAAGGGACAATAAATATGCTTTTATTCTTGCTTATATACGGAGCATTAGAAAAGTATCTAAAGAAGATAGCCATATAGAAACCTTTATTTTACCTCTAAGCCATACTTCTCAACTACTTCTTCATTAAGTTCTACGTCTAGACCATAACCTTCCAGGACAGTCATATATTCTTCTTTAAGAACTATAGGTTCCTTTAAGAGGATATCTCTTAAGGGGATATGGTTCTATATTATACTCCATTGGATATCTACAGTTAGGAGTAGATGCTACAAAATACTCTGCTCTTTCTGCTATTTCTTTAGGGGATTGATCCCTATGCATAAAACTAACATATACTTTGATGTTCTTTCTATATTCTCCACCTAAGAGCTTATAAATTGGTAACTTTAAGGCCTTCCCTATAGCCTCCCAGATAGCAACTTCTATACCACTAAAAGCCATAAATACTAATCTTCCCCTAAACTTATAAGTTTCTATGAATACATCCTCACTTATCTTTTCTATATCAAACAGATCTCTTCCTATAATAATAGGCTTCAATGCCGAATTTATGGTCTCTGCCACCAATCTAGGATGCATAGGGCTACATTCTCCTATCCCCACTATCCCCTCATCAGTAAAACCTTTACTAAAACAGTTCTATCTTTGATTATAAAGACTCTGATATCCTGTATTTTCATAAGGATTACCCCTTAAGTCCTGTTAGAGCTATTCCTTGAATAAAGTATCTTTGTGCTAGCATGAATATTAGGAGACAAGGTAAAATAGCTACTATTGAGGCTGCCATAAGCCAATTCCAATAAGTGACAAATTCGCCTCTAAAGAGTGTTAGACCTAAGGTAACTGTATACTTTTTCATATCAGACAGATATATCAGTGGTCCAAAAAAGTCATTCCAAGAGCCTAAAAATGTCAGTATAGTCATAGTAAAGATAGCTGGCTTTAGTAAAGGTAATAGAATGAGAACTAATACTTGGAGCTTACTGCAGCCATCAATATAGGCAGCATCATCTAATTCAGTTGGAAGTGTAAGCATATATTGACGGAGTAAGAAAATGAAAAATGGAGGACCAAAAAATGCAGGTACAGTAAGTGGTAAAAATGTATTTAACCAGCCTAAAAGTTTAAACACGATAAATTGGGGTATTACTGTAACCTGATTTGGTAACATCATAGCTGAAAGAATGAGAAGAAAGAGGAAATCTCTTCCCTTAAACTTTAATCTAGCAAATCCATAAGCAGATAGTGTACTAGATATTACTGTTCCTAGAACTGTTAGAGCTGTTATTATAACGGTGTTGGTATAGTAGGTTCCAAATGGGGCTGATCTTAAAGCATCTATGTAGTTACGCCAAACAGGTGGCTTAGGGATCCACTGAATAGGATAAATAAATATCTGTGTAGAAGGTTTTAAAGATGTGGATACCATTCATAAAAATGGAAGCATAAATATTAGAGCTCCTATACTCATTATTGTATATAAAAAGATCTCCCATATAGTAGTTTTAAATTGCTTACTATTTTTCATTCTTTACCCTCCTATTCGTGATAAACCCAAAGTGATGAGATCCTAAATTGTAGTACAGTCAGAGTAAAGATTATCAAGAATAAAACCCATGTTAAAGCACTTCCATATCCCATCTTAAGCCATTGAAAAGCCTGCTGATAGAGATAGAAGACGTATACTAAAGTAGAATTCATCGGACCACCATTAGTCATTACATATACTGAGGTAAATACTTGAAATGTGCCAATAATCTGCATAACCATATTGAAGAAGATTACAGGTGTCAACATTGGGATAGTTATATACCTAAATTTATGCCACCAGTTACCACCATCTATAGAGACAGCTTCATAGAGGTGAGTAGGAATTCCTTGTAGTCCAGCTAAAAAGATAACCATAGGTTGTCCAATAGACCAAGTGCCCATTAGAATTAGAGCAGGCATTGCCCATGTAGTAGATTGAAGCCATGGTGGTCCAGGAATCTTTAGGTATCCCAATACTGAATTTATAAGTCCATATTGGGGGTCTAACACATACGTCCATACAATACTTATAGCTACTCCTGCACTTACAGAAGGAAGGTAATAAGCTGTTCTATAAAATGTAACTCCCTTAATTTTTTGATTAAGTAATATAGCTGCTAAAAGTGCCACTGTTAATCTTAAGGGAACTACTCCTCCTACATAATACAGGGTATTAAAAAGTGCCTTAGAGAATAGAGTGTCTGTTAATAGTGTCTTAAAGTTAGAAATCCCTATAAATCTCGGTGGATTTACTATATCATATTGCATAAAGCTAAGAATAAGCGAAGCTACCATAGGACCTAGAGAGAAAATAATTACACCTAATAGAGCCGGAGAAATAAATAAATATCCTTCTATATTTTCCTTTAATGTACGATTAAGTCTCATTTTAGTCACCACCATCTATTAGTCTTCCCCTGAGGTAGAATAATCTTCTACCTCAGGGGTTGTCATCAATTACTTATTTCTTAACCATAGAAATCGCATCGCTTTGAGCCTTCTTCATAGCATCTAAGGGGGACATTTTGTTGTAAAAAGCCGCTTGGAGAGATTCTGCAACTTTACTCATTACTTCGGTATATCCAGGGAAATACTGGGGGAATATTAGACGATATGTCTTCATTTCGTTAGCACTTACAACATATCTTGGTGTATTTGAGTAAGGAGGCTTAGTCCAGTTGCTGTCTCTAAAAGGCATAGTTCCAGACCATTTTGACCAGATAAGGTCTGCCTCTTTTCCAGAAGCGAATTTTACAAACTCAATGGCAGCTTCTTTATTTTTGGTGCCTGCAGGAATAAAGAGGGCATTTCCTTCCGTAAATATAGCTTTATCAATATTAGTAGGAATAGAAGCTACTGCCCACTTAACATTTGGAGGCATAGTTCTATCGTATCCTCCAAAAGAAAACTGTCCTGTAATCCACATTGCTACCTTTTCATTTTCTATCATATTCGGAGATAGAGCCTCTGGTGGAGTGCAGAATTTATGCTTATAAATATTATCAACTATCCACTGTAAGGTACTTACAGATTCGGGGGTATCTAAAAGGAAAGTTGGTTCTCCGGTTTCTTTGGCTACCTTGACTAGAATTGCCTTATTCTGAATACTATAGACATAAAATGACCAAAGCACTAAAGTTGGCTCAAGTCTAGTATAAGTATAAAGCATAGTTCCCCACTGTTTCTTTTCTGGTTTAGTTAATTTGATCCCGAACTCTCTAAATTCCTCGAAAGTTCTTGGAGCACGTCTGAGTCCTGCCTCTTTAAATAGATTTTCGTTATAAACTAATACTGGCCAAAAGTTATGGAATGGAAGGGCATAGATATGTCCTTGATAGGTATATAGATCGTATATTCTTCTTGTGTATATTCTTTCGGGAGGTACTCCAAGAATTTCCTTCTTATTCTTTTGAATAACGTCATCTAAAGGTAGTAGAGCTTTTCTAGAAGCTAAATCTACTACCCAATAATCTTTCCCACGAACTACATCGGGAGTAACTCCTCCTGCTACTGCTACCATAAGTTTTTTCCAAAGGTCGTCCCAAGAAGGTAATATTAATACCTCTACTGTTACGTCTGGATTCTTTTTTTCATAAACCTGCTTTATTTCTTCTGCTCCCTCTCTAGGTCCAAGAGTCCACCAAGTCACTGTAGTTTTGGCTAATACTATACTCTCAATGCCAATTAAAAATAGTACTATCAAA
>JBMFMV010000020.1:0-27351 GCA_049970495.1 bacterium | reverse complement strand
GGTGGAAAAGGTGGGGAAGAACCTAAAGGAGATCTGAAGAAAGCAATAAAACTCTACGATGAAGCGATAAAAACTACTAATGCTGCAAAGAGGCTGAGTCTAGCTAAAGAAATAATTCGACTAAATAGCGAAAATTTATGGACTATCGGAACGGTAGGATTAGCTCCGGCAACTATGGGTGTAGGAGTAGTAAAGAACAACTTCAGGAATGTACCGGAAAAGGCGCTAAGTGACGTTACTCTTAGTTCTCCTGGCAATACACATCCAGAACAGTACTTCTTTGAAAAATAGGTTAATATAAAAAGGAGGGAGAGGTAGCTCTCCCTCCATAATTATTATAGATTGATAAGGAGGTCTAATCTATGAAGATTAGTTGTTGTTGGCTTTATGCAATAAGTAAATATGGGTATCCACCAAGTATGGAAAACATATTTAAGGCATTAAAAGAGATGGCTGATATGGGATTTGAATACGTAGAGTTAGAAGGGGTAGGAGAAGAAAATCTAAAAGAGGTCTATCATAATAGAGAAAAAATTAAAGATCATTGTAGAGCGCTTGGGGTAAAGATAATAAACTTCTGCCCTATTATTCCTGACATTGTAAGCCTAGATGAAGATAAAAGGAAAAAGGCAAAAGACTTATACATACTTGGTATAGAATTGGCTAAATATTTTGAATGTGAGACCATTCAGACAGACAGTTATACACCACCCTTAGAGTTTATAGGGGAGGCTCCATATAAAGAGAGCATAAGCTATGGGAAGCATTACAGAGTAAAGATAGACCTTAATTTTAGTTGGGATAAACTCTGGAATGTACTAGTCGATAGTTTTAGGTTTGCTAGCGAAACTGCCAAATCAGCTGGATTAAAATTTTGTCTAGAACCAAGGGTTGGAGAGATTATAAGTAATACAGATGCTCTCCTCAGATTGATGGATCATGTGAAGAGTGATAATTTCGGAGCAGTTTTAGATACAGGCCATCAAAATGCTCAGAAAGAAATCTTACCTCTTTCGGTAGAAAAATTGGGGAATAGAATCTTTTACCTCCATGTGTCTGATAATGATGGAAAGGTTAATGAACACTTACCATTAGGAAAGGGGAATATAGATTGGGAAGGAGTATTCCTAGCTCTAAAAAAGCATAATTATCAGGGCTATGTAGCTATAGACATAGGAAATGTTCCTGATATAGAAAAAGCATATATAGATTCCAAGAAATTCTTAGAAGATTTAGCTAAGAGATTAGGTATTTAGGAGGATTCTAAATATGTTTAAGCCATTTTTAGATGGATATTATGATGTAGAAAATCAGTTACCTGAATATGTAAAAAGAAGAGCTTTTGAATTCTTTAAAAAGGAGGATGAAGAAAAGAGTAGTATTAAAAGTATAGAAGAATTTGAAAAAAGGAGAGAAAAGATAAGAAATTATTTTATAGAGGCTATTGGCGGCTTAGATATAGAGAGGACAGACTTAAATCCAATATATACAGGTGTAATAGAAAGGGGCTCTTACATTATAAAGAAGGTGATATATCAGAGTCTTCCTAAGTTTTATGTAACAGCTAATCTTTATATGCCTAAGGACATAGACAAAAAACTTCCTGCTATTCTATTTGCTTGTGGACACTGGGAGTGGGCGAAGAGTTGTCCAGAGTATCAGAAAGTCTGTATAGAATTGGTTAATAATGGTTTCATAGTACTTGCTGTAGATCCAGTCGGTCAAGGGGAGAGGATGCAGTACTACGACAGAGAGTTAAAGAGAACCATAATAAGATGGGGAACGATGGAACATTCATATGCAGGGCTGCAATGTACACTAGCAGGTGCCAATATTGCCAGATACTTCATATGGGACCTAATAAGAGCCGTAGACTTTCTAGAATCATTGCCTGAAGTTGATTCCACAAAACTAGGGTTAACTGGGAATTCTGGGGGTGGAACTCAGTCTTCCTATATGATGTTGTTAGAGCCAAGGATAAAGGTAGCTGTACCTTGCACGTATATCACATCTAGAGAAGAGTATATAAAAACAGGTCAGGCTCATGATAGTGAACAGAATATATTTAAGGCTATAGTTATGGGGCTAAACTATGATGATTTCATATCTTGTTTTGCACCAAAACCAGTAATGATAGGGTCGGTTGACTCTGATTTCTTCTGCATAGAAGGGACAATTAATTCTTACGAGAGGGCTAAAAAGATGTACAGGTTATATGGTAAGGAAGAGAATATAAAACTATACATAGCCAAAGGAACACACAGTTATAACGATGAGCTGAGAAGGGAAGCGGTGAAATGGTTTGTAAGATATCTAAAAGGGGAAGAAACGAGCAATATAGCTGAAAGTATAAATATAGAGAGGAAAGAAGTTTTAAAATGCACTAATTATGGGCAAGTATTGGCTGAGTTTGATTCTGCTAAGGATATTAGCTCATTAAACTATGAGTACTATAAGAAAAACTGTAAAAGGATATCTGGTAAAGAAAAGATAAGAGAGAAACTGATAGAGATATTGAATCTTCCTCAGGATGATAAACCTCTATACCCAAGAGTTATAGAAGAAGGGAGTTTTAATTTCCTCAATAGTACACTTAATTATAAGAAGGTCTTTATGTTCCCAGAGAAGGATATAGCTACTGCAGGAATTTATATAGAAGGAGAAAATAGGAAAAAGTGTACAATAATCCTTTTTGATGAAGGCACAAATGACATACAGAAGGAATCTGACTTGGTCAGAAGATTTCTAGCCGAAGGGGATGTCTTTGTGTTTGACCCTAGAGGTATAGGGGCTGTAAAGTGTAGAGACATAAATCCTTACGGTTTCTATGAATATTACGGGACAGAGTACAAATTAAATTTCGACTTAATGATGCTTGGAACCTCTTTAACAGCATTAAGGGTCTTTGATATATTAAGAGCTATCGAGTATGTAAAAGGCACCAATCCTAATATAAATATTGCAATAGCTGGAAAAGGGATAAGCACTATATATGCACTATTTGCAAGTGTAATAAATAAGGAAATAGAAGAGGTATACCTAGAAGACCTACTCTATTCTTATGAGGATATCATCTTTTCTAAATATTATAAGTATGACCCAAGGTTAGAAATATATGGAATTGCCAAATACTTCGACATAGAAGACCTTATACTATCTATAGGTGATAAAAAAGTGATGATAGTTAATCCTAGAGACGCTAGAGGAGAAGTAGCAAAGATAGAGGAGTTAGGTGGAATAAAGGTATACAAGTACTAGAAGGAGGAAAATAGATGAAAAGATATGCATTGGCAGGTGCAAGTAGCAGAGGATTCTACATGTATGCCCTTCCTATAACCGAAAAATTTAGAGACTACGCTAAGTTGGTAGGTGTATTTGATATAAACAGGAAAAGAGCAGAGTATATTAGTAACCATTGTGGAGGGGTTCCTATATTTGAAGATTTCGATAAGATGATAAAAGAGACTAATCCGGACTATGTAATAGTAACAACAATAGACAGATACCATCATGAGTACGTCATAAGAGCTATGGATGCTGGTTGTGATGTCATTGTAGAGAAGCCTATGACCATAGATGAAGAAAAGTGTAAGGCTATGTTAGAAGCAGAAAGAAGGACAGGTAAGAAGATAATAGTTACCTTTAACTATAGATTTAACCCATATGTCACGAGGATAAAAGAGCTATTAAAGGAAGGAATAATAGGGAAAATTCTGAGCATAGACTTTGAATGGTTTTTAGATACCAGACATGGGGCAGATTACTTTAGAAGATGGCATAGAAGAAAAGAAAATTCAGGTGGATTATTAGTTCATAAGGCTACCCACCACTTTGATATAATAAATTGGTGGTTAGAAGAAGATCCAGAGATTGTATATGCATTTGGCTCAAGAAGATTTTACGGACCAACAAGAGAAAAAAGGGGTGAGAGATGCTTAACCTGTAATTATAAGGATACCTGTGAATTCTTTGTTGACTATTCTAAGGACCCATTTATGAAGGCGTTTTACTTCGATGCAGAGGACATAGATGGATACTATAGAGATAGGTGTATATTTTCCCCTGAGATAGATATAGAAGATACTATGAGTGTAAATGTCAAATACTCAAAGGGAGCCATATTGACATATTCTCTAATAGCATATAGTCCATACGAGGGATGGAGGATATCAATTAATGGAGCAGATGGAAGAGTAGAAGCCGAGGAGTTCCACAGTGGACATTCTGTTAAAGAACCAAATCAGTACGTAAGAATATTTAATAGAAAGGATGAGATTATAACCTATGAAATTCCGAAGGCTACAGGAGGTCATGGAGGTTCAGATGAAAGGCTTCAAAGGATGCTCTTTCTAGAAAATCTCTCTGATCCCCTTGGACATATGGCAGACTCAAGGGCAGGGGCTATGTCCATAATAATAGGAATCTCTGCCAATAAATCCATAGCTAGTGGCAATGCTATTAAGACTAGAGACCTACTAGGAGGTATACTATGACACCTAGAGAGAGATTCATAGAGGCTCTAACTTTTGGAAAGACAGATAAGGTTCCTCTAATGCCAGGGGGACCAAGAGAATCAACCCTGAAGAGATGGAGAGAAGAAGGCTTGCCAGAGGGGAAAAATTATTATTCTGCCTTATTAGAAATACTTGGTATAGAGGAAGAAAGAACAAAACCTAGAGTAGACCTTGGAGTCTCATTTAAGATGATACCACAGTTTGAAGAAAAAATACTAGAACATAAAGATGGGCACTACATAGTCCAGGACTGGATGGGAGCAATAGTAGAAATATCAGACCAGTATGACTATACCTATCTAAGAGAGGCAAAGGACTTTGTAACTAGGAAATGGTATAAGTTTCCAGTAGAGACATATTCGGACTGGGAAGAGATGAAAAAACGCTATAACCCAAAGACTTCAGGGAGATTTCCTGAGGATTTTGAAAAGAGGTGTAAAGCGTTACAGGATAGAGATTATGTCTTAAGTCTAGGTATAAATGGACCCTTCTGGCAATTAAGAGAGTGGTGTGGACTAGAAAACTTATGTATCTTTATGATAGAAAAGCCAGACTTTGTCCACGAGATGATTGATTTTTGGACTAATTTTGTTTTAGAAATATTGAAACCAATCCTAGAAAGAGTAACGCTAGACTATGTAGTATTCTCAGAAGATATGGCTTACAAAGCTCACAGTATGATATCTCCTAAGATGGTAAGGGAGTATCTATTTCCTGCATATGAAAAATGGATTCCTGAGCTCAAAAAGAACGGATGTCCGATAATTTCTATAGATTCTGATGGATATATAGGTGAACTAATTCCATTATGGATAGAACTTGGGATTAACTGTACCACTCCAATAGAAGTAGCTGCAGGAAATGACATAGTGGAATTTAGGAAAAGATTCGGTAAAAGAATGGCTTATATTGGTGGCATAGATAAAAGAGCTATAGCTAAAGGAGGAAAGGTTATGGAGGAAGAAGTTATGAGGGTTGTTCCTCCTCTATTAGAGGATGGAGGATATATACCCAGTTGTGACCATGGGGTTCCACCAGATATATCCTGGCAGAACTTTATAGAATATACAAGGCTTCTGGCTAAACTCACCGGCTGGCTAAAGTAGAAAGGGAACAAAAAGTAAAGGATACATCGGGTACATTGCGTACGAACAAGTAATAGAAAATCTATCTTTTATTAGTCGATCAAACTTGACACATTAATAGTATATTATGCATAATATCTTATTAATTTAGCCCTAGGTTAATATAGCCAAGAACATCTGACTTAGCCTATTAAAGGAGGAAGATAGCTAATGCAAAATTGGTTAGATAGAATTATTGTTCCTAATTATGTAAAAGACCTCTTAAAAGACTGTAAATTTATACTAGCCAAAAGTCAGGCTGACCTATTTGATTTAGCGCTAAAGGATGCTGAAAATGGTTTAAAGAAAGTGGTATACAATGTACCCGGCAAAGGTGAGTATTGCGAAGCTATAGTATGCAAAGTAAAAAATGGAATATCTGTCAACTATCCTGAACCATATATGAGAAGAAGAGATCCTGATTGTATGGTAATTGGAGATAACCTTCCCACCGATAAAGAAACCTACTCTCAGAGATATGATAATAGCTTTGAAGAATTGAAAAGAGAAACATTTGAGTGGCTTAAGACTCAGGAATTAGCAGTTTTCTTCTTTAAGCCAGGCCAAATAGATAATATCTATGGTATGGCAATTTCCCCATCTAATGCCGGCTTTTTCTGCTTAGGACTTGGAATATTGCAGGGGGTAGTAAATATAGATAGTGTAAAAGGGGATATTCCTGTAAAGTGTATCATATATGTAGCACCACCATTCAGACATACACATTTTGGAGGAAAACAAGTGGTGGTGCATTATCGTTCTGAAAATCTCCATGAAATATTTAGCTATAATCTATATCCTGGTCCAAGTGCTAAAAAAGGAGTATACTCAGCTCTGCTTGACTTAGGTGAAAAAGAAGGATGGATTACTGCCCACGCTGCAGTAGTCCAAGTCATCACTCCTTATTGGAATAAACTCAATCTTATGCACGAAGGAGCTAGCGGTGGAGGTAAGAGTGAGACGCATGAGCATATTCACAGAAATTGGGATGGAACTATCAGTTTAGCAGAAAATATCTTAACCCGTGAAAAAATAACTCTTGTCTTACCAAGAGGATGCTTACTAAGGCCAGTAGCGGATGATATGGCTCTGTGTCATCCTTCCTTTCAAAAGGATGATGGCTACCTCTATGTAAAAGATGCAGAAGCTGGATGGTTTGTTAGAGTAAATCACATAAAACAGTATGGAACAGATCCGGATATAGAATCTCTATCTATACATCCAAAAGAGCCTCTATTATTTTTGAATATAGACGCTCCGCCCTTTAGTACAGCTTTACTATGGGAACATACAGAAGATGCTCCTGGAGTTCCCTGTCCTAACCCAAGATTTATTATTCCTAGAAGAATTGTTCCTGACATTTTAAACAAAGTCATTCCTATACATGTAAGGAGTTTTGGGGTAAGGACACCACCTTGCACAAAGGATAGACCGACATATGGAATAATAGGACTTTTCCATATACTCCCTCCCGCCCTAGCCTGGTTATGGAGACTAGTATCTCCTAGAGGACATGAAAATCCAAGTATTGTAAGCGAAGAAAGTATTGCATCAGAGGGGGTTGGTTCTTATTGGCCCTTTGCTACCGGGAAGAAGGTAAACCATGCTAACCTTTTATTAAGACAGATAGTCCAGAGCTATAAAGTACAGTATGTCCTATGTCCAAATCAGTATATTGGAGCATGGAAGGTTGGTTTTAATCCTCAATGGATCATGAGAGAATACTTAGCAAGAAAAGGTGGAGTTAGATTTTCATATGAAGAAATTTCTGAAGCTAGATGCCCTCTACTTGGTTTTTCTTTAAATAGATTAATTGTAGAAGGGGTAGAAATAGAAAGATTCCTTCTAAAACCAGAATTACAACCAGAGGTAGGAATTGAAGCCTATGACGAAGGGGCTAAGATTTTGTATAGATTCTTTAAGAGAGAATTGGAGCCATATTACAAAGACCCAGATCTATTACCCTTGGGGAAAAAGATTATTGACTGCTGTCTTTCTGGAGGAAAGGTCTCTGACTATATGAATCTTATCGAATCAGAAAGCTTTTTAGTTGAAGAATAACAAAAGGTATAAAAATCCGCAAGAATAAACATTTTTAAGTTCTTATTATCCAATTCCTATATTGTCTACATTTTAGATGTATTGGCCCTATAAGATAGATACTAGGAGGGACATAGATAGTCCCTCCACCTTGAATTTCGCACCAAAATCACGAATATTTAGAAACATACTTATTCATCAACCACTAGAAGTTACTCTACTGTGACAGACTTTGCCAAATTTCGAGGCTGGTCTATGTCACAGCCCCTCTCTTTAGCCATATAGTAAGCTATAAGTTGCAGAGGAATTACTGTTATAACAGAGGCGTAGATATCATTTACCTCTGGAATATAGAATACTTCATCGCATACGTCTTGCAAATCTTTTGTCCCTTCTATGCCAAAACCTATGGCGATAGCCTCTCTAGCCTTCACTTCTTTTATATTACTTATCATCTTATCCAGTAAGTACTCTTGAGTTGCAAGACATATTACGGGAACTCCACTCTCTAAAAGTGACAGAGGGCCATGCTTAAGCTCTCCTGCTGCGTAAGCCTCTGCATGGATATAAGATATCTCTTTAAGTTTTAGTGCTCCTTCTAAACTAAGGGCGTAGTCTAGACCACGACCAATAAAGAAGACATCATGCGCCTTATAGTATCTTCTAGAGAAATCTATAATAGCAGGTTCCAATTTCTCTAAGACTTTAGAAGCGATGTCAGGTATTCTTCTAAGGTCTTCTATAAACTCTTTAATCTTATCTATAGGCAAAGTTCCCTTTATCTGAGCTAATAGCAACATCAAAAGATATATGACCATTAATTGGGATGTATAAGCCTTTGTAGATGCAACCGCAATTTCAGGTCCCGCATATGTGTATAATACATCATCGGATTCCCTAGCTATAGAACTTCCAACAACATTACATATAGCAACAACCTTTACACCATTCTCCTTAGCCATCCTTAAGGCAGCTAAAGTATCAGCTGTCTCACCAGATTGGCTTATAACTATCATCAGGCTATCTTTCTCAAAGATAGGGTCTCGATACCTGAATTCACTTGCTATATCTGCCTCTACAGGAATACGGACAAATCTCTCTATAAGATATTTACCCACAAGGCCTGCATGGTATGCTGTTCCACAAGCCACAAAGTAGAGTTTCTTGAGATTCTTCAAGTCATCAATGGTGACATTTTTAAAATCTAATTTTACCAGTCCATCGCTTCCAACTCTTCCTCTAAAGGTCTCTCTAAGAGCATTTGGCTGCTCGTGTATCTCTTTTATCATAAAGTGGGGGTATCCTCCCTTTTCTGCCATTGAGATATCCCACGAGACAACCATCACTTCCTTTTTCTTTTCATTTCCCTCTAAGTCGTAGACCTTACAACCTGATGGATTAATCTCTCCTAGCTCTCCATTCTCAAGGATCCAGATATTACGAGTATAATTCAGGACTGCAGGGATATCAGATGCTACAAAATATTCACCTTCTCCTATCCCTAATATTAAAGGGCTATCCTTTCTGGCAACTATTATTCTCTCTGGCTCCTTTGAGGAAATAACAGCTATAGCATAGGAACCTTCTAGTCTTTTAACTGCAGATTTTACTGCCTCTAGCAAATCTCCCCGATAGTATTCTTCTACAAGATGAACTATCACTTCGGTATCGGTTTCGGAACGAAAGATATGTCCCCTACCTATAAGCTCTTCTTTTAGTTCAAGGTAGTTCTCTATAATTCCATTATGAACAAGGGCAATCTCTCCTTTACAATCGGTATGAGGATGAGCATTAATATCTGAAGGCTTTCCGTGAGTTGCCCATCTAGTATGACCTATACCAATAGTCGATGCATAGCCCTTTGGTAGAACTATAGTCTCTAATTTAGATAACTTTCCTACGCTCTTTTCCACAACTAAAGAAGAATCTTTTATTATAGCTACGCCTGCTGAGTCATACCCTCTATATTCTAGTCTCTTTAGGTTATCTATCAATATAGGAACAGCTTTTTTCTTACCTAAATAACCAACTATTCCGCACATTAGGATTCCTCCTTAAACGTCTCCACTAGTAATTTTCCCAAACTTTGTATATATCTCAGCTTTACCTTCTATCTTTATTGCAGATACATTCTCAGTAAACTGGGCAAACATCACTTCACCAGCGTCTAATTTTTCAGTATGGCTTATTTTGGTCTCCTTTCCTCTTGTAAGGCCTATTATGGTAACTCCATTTTCTAGAGCCTTTACACCAATAAAATCTGCTAATCTCCAATCATTATTCTCACCCACAGCTAATCTCCCCTCCTTTCTATAACCCGAATAGTCCCTTAAAACCTAAAAACGCTAAAGACATAAGACTTGCCGTTATAAATGCAATAGGATAACCCTGAAAAACCTTAGGTATAGGAGCAATAGCAATCCTCTCTCTTATCCCAGCAAACATTACTATTGCCAAGGTATAGCCCCCACTTACCCCTATTGAATATACAATTGATTCTATAAAGTTAAAATTGCTTGATACATTTATAAGAGCCACAGCTAAGATAGCACAGTTTGTAGTTATAAGTGGAAGATAAATTCCCATAGCTTTATAGAGGGAAGGGCTATTCTTCTTAAGGAATAATTCAACGAACTGCACAAGTGCTGCTATGGTAAGGATAAAAGCAGAGATCTGTAAAAATTCAAGATGTAAAGGAACTAGGACAAAATGCCACAAAATCCAGCTCACAGAAGAGGCGAGAACCATAACAAAGGTTACTGCCATCCCCATTCCAATAGATGTACTCATTGAGTTTGAGACACCAAAGAACGAACATAGGGCAATAAACCTTATAAGTAAGATATTATTTACTAGTAATGCACCTATAAATAGGAGTAAAAAATGTGACAACATTTTTAGCCTCCACCTCCCCTATATCTCTGTATAGCTTGTAAGAAACCTATAGTCAAAAATGCACCCGGAGGTAATATCATCAATAAAACAGGTTTATAAGCTGGTGGCATAACCTGTAACCCAAAGAGCGTCCCATTACCTAAAAGCTCTCTTATCCCCCCCAAAACTACTAGGATAATAGTAAAACCTAACCCCATCCCTATCCCATCCCCTATAGATTCTATTACACCATAATGATAAGCAAAAGCCTCTGCCCTACCTAGTATTATACAGTTAACAACGATTAGTGGGATAAATATTCCGAGGATTTTGTACATATCGGGCACAAAGGCATGCATAACCATATCTACTATAGTAACAAAAGTAGCAATAATAGTGATAAAGATAGGTATACGAATCTGATCAGGAACAATCTTCCTAATAATTGAGATAATAAAATTGGACCCTACTAGAACAAAAGTAGCAGCTAAACCCATATATATGCCATTTATGGCAGCGTTAGATACCGCCAAGGTAGGACATAGTCCTATCATAAGAACCAAGATTGGATTTTCTCTGAGGATCCCATTAATTAGGGGACGCAACAGTCTCTTCATACGTTCCTCCCAAAAGTCTTATACCCAAATGGTTTAGGTATAGTCCATCTATCTAATAAGGGGGTCATAGCATTCATAAAGAGGATACTAAAAGAGACCCCTTCAGGATACCCACCAAATAGCCTTATAAGTATTGTAATAACCCCACAGCTTATTCCAAAGATCACTCTTCCGCATTTAGTTATAGGTGTAGTAGTATAATCAGTAGCCATAAAGAAGGCACCGAGAATCAGTCCCCCCGTCATTATATGGAATAGTGGATCCTGCTTAAAGATTAAAGCCAATACTCCTACTGTGAGCACATACGGTATTGGAATCTTCCAATCAATGACACCTCTGTAGAAGAGATATCCAGCTCCAATAAGTAAGGCTAAGACAGATGTCTCTCCTATACATCCCCCCCTATTACCCAAAAAGAGATTTATATACGGTGTATAGGAATGTTGTAACTTTAATAATGTTAATGGTGTAGCTTGAGTTATCCCATTGAACGGAGACATCCACGTTGTCATCTCCATAGGCCAGGAGACTAGGAGAAAAGCCCTAGCTATAAGCGCAGGATTGAATATATTGAATCCTAATCCACCAAATAGCTCTTTTGCCAGAACTATGGCTACAAATGTTCCTATCACAGGAATCCACCAAGGTACAAGAGGAGAAAGGTTCAAGCCAAGAAGAAGTCCAGTCACTATTTCACTACCATCTAGAGGTCTCTTCTCTCCTTTTATTTTCAGAATTATCCTTTCCCAAAAGATAGAACTTAATACAGAAATGAGTAAAACTAAAATAGCTCTACCACCAAAAAAAACTATACCTGCAACTGTAGGAGGAATAAGGGCTATAATTACCTGATGCATTATATATCTAGCATCATATTTAGACTTGATATGAGGAGGAGCAGAGACATAGAATCTCTCACCCATAGCTTAAAATCCTCCTTCTAAGTTTTTTGAGAAAATATATCTATCTTTTCTATAGCTCCAAATGGACACTTAGCAAAACAATCTCCACATTTTATACACAAGTCTTTATCTATAAAGTGAATCTCTCTAGGTTTACCCTGCGCTGCTCCAACAGGACAGATCCTAGCACATATTCCACAACCTTTACATTTATCAGGTATAACCTGATACGCTATAAGTGCTCTGCAGGACTTAGCAGGGCATCTCTTTTCTTTTATATGGGCCTCATATTCATCTCTAAAAAACCTTATAGTGCTAAGGACAGGGTTAGGAGCAGTCTGCCCGAGTCCGCAGAGAGAGTCTTGTTTTATCTCATTTCCCAACTCTATAAGCCTCTCTATATCACCCTCCTCCCCTTCCCCATTAATAATCCTCTCTAGTATATCGAGCATCTTTCTAGTCCCTACCCTACAGGGTGGGCATTTTCCGCAGGATTCACTCTGGGTAAATTCAAGGAAGAACCTAGCAACATCAACCATACAGGTGTCCTCATCCATAATAATGAGTCCACCTGAACCAACAATAGCCCCTATCTGTTTTAAAGATTCATAATCTAATGGGAGGTCTAGATAATCAGCTGGAATACAACCCCCTGAAGGACCACCAGTTTGGGCAGCCTTAAACTTCTTTCCTCCGGGGATACCTCCACCAACTTCAAATATAATCTCCCTTAGTGTTGTGCCAAAGGGGACTTCTATTAAGCCAGTATTATTTACCTTACCAGCTAAGGCAAATACCTTAGTTCCCTTACTTTTTTCTGTTCCTATACTACTAAACCACTCTGCACCATTTAGTATAATAGGAGCTACGTTAGCTAATGTCTCTACATTATTTATAACAGTAGGCTTACCCCACAGTCCTCTATTTGCTGGATATGGAGGTCTAGGTCTTGGTTCTCCTCTTTTACCTTCAATAGAAGCGATAAGGGCAGTCTCTTCTCCACATACAAAAGCCCCTGAACCTCTCCTAAGTTCTATATCAAATGAAAAGTCTGTACCCAAGATATTCTCCCCCATAAGTCCGTAGCTTCTTGCTTGTTCAAGAGCTATCTCAAGACGCTTTATAGCAAGTGGATATTCTGCTCTTACATAGAAGAAACCTTTACTAGCTCCAACTGCATATCCAGCTATCATCATCCCTTCTATTACACTATGGGGGTCTCCTTCCAGGATGCTTCTATCCATAAAAGCACCCGGATCTCCCTCATCTCCGTTACATATTACGTATTTGGGACTCCCAACTGCTTTACGTGTAAGCTCCCACTTTAATCCGGTAGAGAAACCCGCCCCTCCTCTTCCTCTTAATCCTGATCTTTTCACAATGTCGATAACTTCCTCAGGTGTCATTGTAAGAGCAGTAGCTAAGGCTTGATATCCCTCTCTTGCTATATACTCTTCTATACTCTCTGGATTTATAATTCCCATGTTTCTCAGGACTATACGTCTCTGCTTTGCAACAAAATCTATCTCAGAAAGAGAAGGAAATACCTCTTTAGTTATAGGCTCCTGGTAAAGGAGCCTATTTACAATTCTACCTTTTAAAAGATGCTCATTGACGATCATCTTAGCATCTTCAGGTTTTAGTCTTACATAGAATACATCATCTGGATATACTATAGCTACAGGACCTAAATCACAGGTTCCTACGCATCCAGTATCTACCACATTAACCTCTTCTCTTATTCCAGCCTCTTCTAATGCCCTTAATAGAGCATCTTTAAACTCGTAAGCTCTAGAAGATACACAAGCACTTCCAGCACATATAAGCACATTGGCTCTGACTATAGCCATCCTAGGCACCTTCTTCTGTGCTTAATACCCATTCGTTTATAACCTGATCATTCACTATATGACTAGCAATTATCTGTCTAGCCTTCTCTGGAGTCACTTTCATATAGGTAATCTTAGGTTGTCCTGGTTTTATAACATTAACTAATGGTTCATACTCACAAAGCCCTACACAACCAGTTTGTGTAACTACTACATCTTGTATATTTCTCTTGGATAATTCATCCAAGATAGCCATCAGGGTCTCTCTTGCTCCGGCAGCTATTCCACATGTTCCCATACCTACAATTATCTTTGTATTAGACTCTTGTGTTCTAAGCCTTATCTGGGCTTGTGCTCGTTCTCTTATTCGTTTCAAATCCTCTAAAGACTTCAAAGTAGTTCACCTCCAGTAAATTCTTTGTAATTATTATACAATAATTCTTTTACTTTGCCTAATAAGGCATAATCTCCTAGTAGGTCCTCTATATCTTCAGAGTCAAATGTCCACACATCTCCATTACGAGTTTCTTTATAGTAGAAATGAACATCAGGGTTAGTCACTGAAAGAGTTATAAGGGTAGAGACAATATCTCCTAAGGGAGGTCTATCTGGATGGTCAAGTGGAAGTCTCAAACAAATCATAGTGCCAATACCAGGTTTAGATTCTATCTCCAAACTTCCACCTGTAAGCTCTGCTATCTCATCTAAAAAGGATATGCCTAGTCCAACCTTACGGGTAGTTTTTGTTGTAAAAAAGGGGTCCCTGACACTCTTTAACGTCTCTTCATCCATCCCTTTACCATTATCAATCACTTTCATCGTTATAAGATTTTCTTTTTTATTAATATCTATCTCAATATCTATCTTAGTAGCCTTTGCATTTACACTATTTTCAGCTATGTCCAAGATATGTAAGGAGAGTTCTTCCATCATTTGAGTGACTTTATAATTTGTAATACCTTCTCTGAATTCATACGTCCATAGACCTGGTCATTTATCATAATGGCCGGGGCATGGCTGCAGGCACCTATACATCTTACGCTCTCAACAGAGAATTTACCATCTGGGGTCACTTCTCCAACCTTTATGCCTAATACCTCTTCAAACTTCTCTAGGACTCTCTTTGCCCCCTTAACATAACAGGCTGTCCCTTCACATACCTGTATTTTGTACTTTCCCTTAGGCTTTAAGGAGAAGAAATGATAAAATGTTGCCACACCATATATTTCGGTAAGAGGGATGTTTAATCTTTTAGAGACCTCCTCCATAGCTTCCGTCGGGAGATACCCAATTCTTTCTTGAATCTCTTGAAGCACAGGCATTAAAGCTCCGGGTCTTCCCTTCCAGTTTGATATTATCTCGTCTACAACTCTCTTCTGTACAGAATCCATACCGTCCTCCTTTAACAATCTTTATAAGACTTATAATGCTTTAAAGCATCTTTTAAGGCATCAAAAGTCTTCTCTTTTAAATCTAAAAAAGTCTTTGGTCTAATAAAATCGTCTAAAAAATGGGCATCGCTTGAAAATATAATAGGAATATTATAAGGGATAGAACCCTTAATCTCCTCCAGATCTTCTTTTGTAGTAAACTTAGAGACTTCAACGGCATCGACTTCAAGGTCTGGTGGAAAAAATCCCAAGGTATATATGAGACCAAAAGACCTTCTATCTATATGGGCAGGGATAACTAATCCATCAAATGAATGGATTAGTTCTGAGATATCTTCTACAGAGAAATCGGTGGAGCCTAATAAAAAATGTTCCTCATATCTAATAAAGTTAGCTTCTTCATCGACAATTAATTGTTCAGAAAAGTAATTCTTACTTGGAGCATCACTTAAGTGCTCATGTATTATGGATTCCAGCTCTATTGCTGACTTTACAGTAGGTAATATGCCTAATATATGTACCTCCTCTCTAGATGTAATCTCTATTCCTGGCAGGACTTTTAATCCCGGCGCATATCTATCGGCACATTTCATCACGCTTAACACATTACCCACCGCATTATGATCTGTGATGGCAATCATATCAATTCCTAACTCTAAAGCTCTCCTTACTATATTTATAGGGATCATCTCTATCCCAGCACAGGGGGATAATAGGGTATGAATGTGCAAATCTATAGCCACATTCATCTAATACCCAACTCATATATTTTACCACATATTGTAAAGGCATCTAAATCTGTAGATAGAAGTGCTATATGCTCCTCCTTAGCCTTAGCTACAGTTTCTTCGGAGGGTTTCACGCCACAAGGGAATATAATACAACTTATCCCTACCAAAGAGGCTACAGCAATAACATTTATATGGGTCTGTACAGTAATCCATATATTACCCTCTTTGGCGAATCTCATTACATTACTTAGCAAGTCACCAACATATCCACCTTTTGGAGTTTTATCTAGATCAGATTCACTACCTAAATTTTTCAGTGGTAAAATGTTCAAAAGTTCTCTCAAGGTCATAATTATCTTTCTCCCCTAATCATTTTTAACAAACTTCTAGCATAATCTTCAATATTATCTTTAAGTTTAAAGATACAGTCTGTAATCCTAGCCTCCCCATTTATTATATCTTCAGCTAATGCCTTACAATTTGGAGCTCCACAAGAGCCACAATTAATACCTGGTAGACTCCTAAGAATATCTTCAAGTTTCCTCATCCTATCTATAGCAGTAGATATATCCTCTCCGAGTTTATAAGGAGAGGGTTCTACTTTTATCTTCTCTCTAAAGAAGTAATTCTTAGATTTTAATATCTCATAGATAGAGGTATCTATTCCCTCTGTCCCTAGATCTTCTAACATCCTGATCTTTACTCTCGCTAGATAAGGATTCTGAACGTTTAAAGGACCACCAACACATCCTCCACTGCACATCCTACCCTCAACAAAAATTATCCCTTTTAGTTTTCCTAATTCTAAATCATTCAAGACTTTTAAGACATTCTTTACCCCATCTACTACTAAATAATTCAATATACCAAGGCTCTTAGCCTCTCCTCCATCTCTTACCCAACTAATCCCTTCGCTCCATACAGGTTCACTACTGTCTTCTTCTACGTCCTTTATTAATTTAATAAGGTGCTTATAGGCTTCAGCTACACTTATACTTCCATTTACATAGTGGATACCCCTTCCCTCTTTTATATCAGATATCTTAGCTGTGCAAGGAGTAATTAAAAACACGCCAATTTCTTCATCTTTATAACCACTCTCAATAAGTTTTTCCCTTATATATCTA
Organism: bacterium; assembly: GCA_049970495.1. Lineage (GTDB taxonomy): Bacteria > DUMJ01 > DUMJ01 > DUMJ01 > DUMJ01 > DUMJ01. Next base: position 10,202 of record JBMFMV010000020.1, on the reverse strand, counting down.
GCAGAGATCTCTTCTGGAGAGGGTATAGGAGTAAAATAGTCGACTAAAGAGGGAAATCTGATCTGTACAAGCTTAACCACCGATGGACACATAGAAGATATATAAAGTTTACCAGGGTTTTCCTTTAAAAGGTCCCTAAGATAGATACTAGAAATCTCAGCTCCAAATGCAACATCCATAATGAGATCAAAACCCATTTTCTTTATCGCCGACCTTATAAGATAAGGAGATGTGTTAAGCCCAAACTGTGCATATAATACTGAACTTACAAGGGCTACCTTTATCTTGTAATGGGACATATCTTTAAGTTCTTCTAAAATTGCCTCTATAGCATGCTCGGGACACGTAGTTATACATTCACCACAATCTATGCATCTATCCTCTAAAAGAATAGCCTTTCCTTGTCTAACTCTTAAAGCCTCAGTAGGACAAACTCTTATACAGTCTATACAGCCCTTACAGAGTTCTCTATTTATCTTTATCATACTCATTTTTTAATCTACCTACCTTATATATATTATTGATGTTACTTCTGTACCTACCCCTACAGTACTTTTTATATCAAACTCATCGGAGCAGGAAATAATATTTGGAAGCCCCATCCCCGCACCAAATCCTAATTCTCTTACCTTTGGAGGCGCCGTGGAGTATCCAGGCTGTTTAGCTTTTTCTATATCTTCTATCCCTGGACCTTCATCTATCGCTTTTACTACAATCTTGTCGGGAGATATCTCCACTGTTAATTTACCTCTATAGGCGTGTATAACTATGTTCATTTCCATCTCATAGCTAACTATGGCTACCTTCCTTATGATATCTCTAGGTAGCCCTAAATCTTGTAGGTATCTCTTTATCTTACTAGAGGCTTCTCCTCCATTAATAAAATCCCCACCTTCAACTGAGAACTCAAGCCTTATTACCTTAACCTTTTCTCCCTCTTTCTCCTCAATCTCTTCCCTCTCCTCTTTTAAACTAGGTAATCTTATAACTATATCTAAAGGGGTCACCATACCTAAAAAGACTCCATCTCTATCTACTACAGGAAATCTCCCATATCCATAAACTCTAAAATACTCTATAGCATCAGCTAATGTATGAAACGGGGAAAGCGTAACAACATTCTTTGTCATAATATATTCTACAGAAACGTCTCTTCTACCTTCTTCTATAGCCTTAAGTAGGTCATACATTGTAACTATACCAACTAATTTTCCTTCTTCATTAGTAATGGCTACTCCATCTAGCTGATTAATCTTAAGTATCTCCCTAACTTGAGATACTTTTCTATCAGGTAAGACCTTGGGCATATTGGCATTCATTATAAGAGTGACGGGAAGCTTTAATAAACTGTAAAAATCTCTATCTATCTCTCTCACATCTATTAATCGCTATATATATCTTCCCACAAGTCTCAAACATAGAATATTTTGTAGTCATTATCAAGATTTCATTAGAGCTAGCTAATCTTAATGTCTCTTCAGGAGGAGTTTTACCATTTACAAAGATGATGCCTATAAGATCTAACATCTGAGTTGTTCTCACAACTTGAGGTTGAGTCATAGCAGTAATCAGAATGCCGGGCTCCTTGACAGTAGCTAGTATGTCACTCATAAGATCAGAGGCATAAAAATATTCTACATCCCTATCTAACAAAGATTCACCACACAGAACTTTGGCAGATAATAACTCTTTAACTTTCTCTAACTTCATTATTTTCACCTCAGTATAATTTAGTCTTTCTCCACCTCACCTAGTAGGAATTCTCTCGCCTCAGCAACAGTATATAGAGACCCCATAATGCATAAAAAATTTTTCTCTAAGTCTAGCGCAGCCTTCACCGCCTCTTTCACGTCTGGGATTATAATTGGTCTACCGCCTATATCCTCCACCACTTTACCAAGAGTTGTAGCACTTAAAGCCCTATTACTCTTAGGAGCAGTAACAATAATATTATCTTTTACATATGGAATCATAGAGTTTAATATTCCATACGCATCCTTATCTTTTAACATCCCAACCACAAGAGTAGGTTTTAAGTCAAAGATCATAGTTATAGACTTGGAGAGTTTTTCTGCACCTCCTCTATTATGAGCCCCATCAAGGAGAATAATAGGATCTTTAGATACTAACTCCATTCTACCTGGCCAAAAGGCATTTCTAAGGCCTTCTGCAATATCTACATCCGAAAGGATAAATTTCTCCTTTAACAATTCTAGAACCATAACAGAAATAGCTATGTTTTCTACTTGATAAATACCCCTAAGGCTACTAAAAAAGTTACTCTTCTTTTTTTCATTCCTAAATCCTATCTCGGTCCCAATTTGGGATAACACATACCAATCTATAAAGAAATCTCTCCCTAGTATATATGTAGGAGCATTTAAAGATCTAGCAACCTCTACTATCACATCTAAACCTTCCCCACTAGCACCTGTAACAGTTGGGACTTCCTTTTTTATAATTCCTGCCTTCTCTCTCCCTATAAGGGAGAGTGTATTCCCCAGTCTATCCATATGGTCCCAATCTATATTAGTAATGACAGAAACTATGGGCTTACTCACAACATTAGTAGCATCCAATCTTCCACCTAATCCAACCTCAAGGACTATTACATCGACATTAGCCTTAAGAAAATGGAGGAATGCCATAGCTGTAAGGATCTCAAACTGTGTTAAGTAGAATTCGTTATCTCTTTCACTAAGACTCTCTATAATAGGTAAGAGATCTTTTAATATGTTAACAAAAGAATCTTTATCTATAAGTTCATTGTTTATCTGAATTCTTTCTCGTATTGAATGGAGATGGGGAGAGGTATAAAGGCCTACTCGATAACTTGCTTTCATAAGTACAGAAGAGATCATCCTAGAAACAGAACCTTTTCCATTCGTTCCGCCTATATGTATAACGGGAATCTTATCTTGAGGATTATCCAATTCGTTAAGGAGCTTCTTAATACGATCTAATCCTAATCTAGAACCAAATCTTGAAAGCCCCTCTATAATATCTAATGCTTCCTGATAAGAAGTAATCATCTATTTAAGAAGACAATAGAGACAATCTCTGAAGTAATTTTTCCCTTTCTTTTATAAGATTCTCCCTTTTTATTCTCTCTTTCTCCTTAGCCTCTTCCTTAGCCTTTAAAAGAAAGTCTCTATTCCGCAGTCTCTCTTCTATCCTGGCTATCTGTTCTTCTATCTCTTCTATCTTTTCTTTTATCCTCTCGACCTCTTTGTCTATATCTACAACATCTCCTATTCTTATATAGACATCAAAATCAGACTTTACATTAGAGATAATCCCTTTCTGTGGAGGGAGAATCTCAGAGAGAACTTCTAAGGGTTCAATCTTAGCTAAAGAAGAAATGATATCTCTTTGGCTTAAGATAAGCTCTCTATAGGTCTCACTGTGAACAAAGCCAGGTATTTTCTTTTCAAAAGATATCCCCATTTCTTGCTTAAGAGACCTCATGCTCTTTATAACATCAAATATAACATTCGCCATTTTAATACTATCTTCATCCCTAAAACCTAGAACAGCCGGCCAGTTTGATACAGACAGTATATTATCTTCATCCTTTATATATTCCCATAATTCTTCAGTAATAAAAGGCATAACTGGGTGCAGGAGTTTGAGATAAGTTCTAAATACATAGAGTAAAACCCAACTTATATAGCTAGGATTATCTTTCAGTAGAAACTTAGAGATCTCTATATACCAGTCACAGAAGTAATCCCAGAAGAAGCTGTATAAAACCTGGGCGATTTCATTAAAATCATAATTATCATAACAGTAAGTTACACGCTCTATTGTCTCATCCATAAGACTTAATATCCATTTACTAAATACATCTAGGCTATCTAGAGATTCTGGCTTTACTGGATTTCTAATACTCATAAGTATATATCTACCTGCATTCCATATCTTATTGGTAAAATTCCTTGCCCCTTCTAGCCTTTCTTTCCCTATATTAACATCTTGTCCTTCTGTGACTAAGGAAGCAAGAGCAAATCTTAGACTATCTGCCCCTAGCTCTTGAACTATCTCCATAGGGTCTATCACATTTCCAAGGGACTTACTCATCTTTCGACCTTTCTCATCTCTTACTAGACCAGTAATATATACCTCTTTAAATGGCATCTTATCAGTAAATTCAAGACCCATCATTATCATCCTAGCAACCCAGAAGTAGATAATATCATAGCCAGTTATGAGCAAAGAAGTAGGATAAAACCTTTTAAAATCATCTGTAATATCTGGCCAACCCAGGGTACTCATAGGCCAGAGAGAGGAACTAAACCAAGTATCAAGGACATCCTCTTCCTGCTTCAAGTTAAGACTATTACACTTAGGACAGTACTTTGGATCTTCCATTTCAACTATTGTCTCATTACAATCCAGACAGTACCAAACAGGAATTCTGTGACCCCACCAAATCTGTCTAGATATACACCAATCTTTTATATTCAAAAGCCAATCGTGGTATACCTTTCTCCACCTTTCAGGTATAAATCTTATCTCACTGTCACGTTCTAAAGCCTTTTGAGCTAAGGATTTCATGGCAACAAACCATTGAGAGGATAAGAGAGGCTCGACTATAGTTCCACACCTTTCACATCGTCCTACGCTATGAGTATAATCCTCTACCTTCTCTAAGTATCCCTTCTCTTCTAAATGTTTAACTATGAGCTCTCTTGCGGTAAATCTATCAAGACCTGTGTAGGTATCTAGGTCAGGACAATCTATATTACCATCTAAATCTATTACCTTTAAACTAGGGAGGTTATGCCTTATTCCTATCTCAAAGTCCACCGGGTCATGGGCAGGGGTTACCTTAAGCGCACCTGTCCCAAAACTAGATTCAACCGCATCATCAGCCACTATAGGTAATTCCCTTCCAACTAATGGTAATATAGCTACTTTACCTATTAGTGACTTATATCTATAATCCTCTGGATTTACCGCAACCGCAGTATCACCGAGCATAGTCTCTGGCCTTACAGTAGCTATAGTTATATAACCTCCATCCTTTAAAGGGTACCGGATATAGTAGAGTTTATCTTTAGCTTCTTCGTACTCTACTTCTATATCAGATAGTGCAGTCTTACATCTAGGACACCAGTTTATTATCCTCTCTCCCTTATAGATAAGTCCCTTCTTGTAAAGAGACACAAAAGCAGTCCTAACAGCCCTAGAACAATGCTCGTCCATAGTAAATCTTTCTCTACTCCAATCACAGCTAAATCCCATCTGTTTGAGCTGATTAACTATATTGTTCCTATATCTTTCCTTCCACTCCCAAACTTTCTCTAGAAACTTTTCTCTACCCAAATCGTACCTAGTGAGACCTTCTTTAGCAAGTTCCTTTTCTACAACATTTTGGGTAGCTATACCTGCATGGTCTGTTCCGGGTACCCAAAGAGTAACAAACCCCTTCATTCTCTTATATCTAACTACTATGTCATCTAAGGTAAAACCTAGGGCATGTCCTATATGAAGATTACCGGTTACATTCGGAGGTGGTAGCACTATAGAAAATATACTTCCTTCTCTATCTACTTTAGGGACAAATATATTCGAGTTAAACCACCTTTCTATCCACTTTGGAGCTATCTCCCTTGGGTTGTATACCTTAGCTAACTCTCTCAAGGATCTCCTCCTTATAGAATATTATTGGGAAAACTTCATCCATATGAGAAACACTCTTTATAGTCAAATTATTCTTTATCTCCTCAGGAACCTTAGTCAAGTCACTCTCGTTTTCCTTAGGAATAATGACCTCCCTTATCCCTGCACTATATGCAGCCAATAATTTTTCCCTTATTCCGCCAACCGGAATTATTCTCCCCCTGACCGTAATCTCTCCAGTCATAGCGACATCTTGTCTGAGGGGTACCCCTGATAGACTTGAAGCCAATGCAGATGCCATAGTAATACCAGCTGAAGGACCATCTTTTGGAATAGCTCCTTTGGGAATGTGTATATGAACGTCTATCTCGCTAAAATTACAATCAATACCTAACTCTACACTTCTACTCTTTATAAAGCTAAAGGCAGCCTGCGCTGATTCTCTCATTACTTCTCCTAATTGCCCCGTAAGGATAAGATTCCCCTTACCCTTCATATGGATAACCTCTATGGGAAGCACTTCTCCTCCCACCTCTGTCCAAGCCAACCCTTTGGCTAATCCTACTTCTGGATGTTTCTCTATAAACTCATTCAGAAATCTAGGAGGACCAAGTAGTTCAGGAAGATTCTCCTCGGTAACTTTAAATATTCCTTTTTTGCTCTCTAGATAAAATACAACCGCCTTACGGAATATCTTAGCTAGCTCTCTTTCTAGATTTCTAACTCCAGCTTCTCTCGTATATTCTCTTATAATCTTTATTACAACACTCTCTGATAGTGATATCTTTCTTTTGGATATATTGTGTTCTGCAAATAGTCTTGGTATAAGGAAATACATAGCAATATTAAGTTTTTCCTGTTCGGTATATCCGCTTAAATTAAGAATTTCCATTCTATCTAAAAGGGCAGGAGGTATATTTTGGGTAGTATTTGCAGTTGTTATAAAAAAGACCTGTGAAAGATTATATGGTATCTCTAAATAGTGGTCACTAAAATTTTTATTCTGCTCAGGGTCTAGAACCTCTAAGAGAGCAGAACCTGGGTCTCCTCTAAAGTCAATTCCAAGCTTGTCTATTTCATCAAGGAGAAAGACTGGATTTGAAGATTTTGCCTGTCTCATACCTTGTATAATCCTACCAGGAAGGGCTCCGACATATGTCCTTCTATGTCCTCTTATCTCTGCTTCGTCCCTTATACCACCAAGAGATACTCTGACAAAATTCCTGCCAAGAGCACTACTTATAGACTGCGCTAAAGATGTCTTACCCACCCCTGGTGGACCGACAAAACATAATATTGGACTCCTTTTGGCTCCACCATATTTTTTTACCGCTAAAAACTCTATTATCCTCTCCTTTACCTCTTGAAGTCCATAGTGATTCTTATCTAGGATATCTCTGACCTTTCTAAGGTCTAACTTATCCTCAGTATGAATATTCCAGGGAAGGCTGATAACCCAATCAAGATAAGTCTTTATTACCCCACTCTCTGGAGAAAAAGGAGGAACTTTATTGAGCCTCTCCGCCTCTTCTATTAACTTCTCCTCTATATCTTTAGAGAGCATCAAACTTTTAATCTTTTCCTTATAAGAAGAGATATCGGAGAGGTCTTCCCTTTCACCAAGTTCTTCCTGAATTACTTTAAGCTTTGCCCTTAAATAATATTCCTTTTGTATCTCCTCCACTTCTCTTTGAACCTTACTCTGAATCTCCTCTTCTATCTTCAGAATTTTGAGCTCTTTTTCTAGCATCACTGTAAGCCTGAGGAGTCTCTCTTTTGGGGAGGAAATTGACAATAGCTCTTGCTTTACAGAGCTCTTAAGAGGAAGATTAGAAACGATAATATCAACCAGTCTGCCCGGTTCATCTTTTACTTCATCAAGATTTATAGAGGCTTCATCAGGTAAATCATGATTAAGTCTTATATACTCATCAAATTGGGAAAGTACTATCCTAGATAGGGCTTCTATCTCTAATGAGTCATCCTTTATCTCTTCAACCCTCTCTAATCTTGCTACAAAAGAAGAGAATGTATGGGAGTAAACACACTCAACTATTTTGGCTCTATATTTTGCTTCTACTACTACCCTATAACTCCCATCAGGCAATTTTATCGTCTGTATAATCTCTCCAACAGTTCCTATATCGTACAGGTCTTCAGGATTTATCTCATCTAGCTCGTTATCTCTCTGAGTCACTATAAGAATCTTTCTATCATACTCGCTAGACAGTTCTACAGCTTTAATAGAAATATCCCTACCAACATAGATAGGAACTATCGTAGAAGGAAAAACGACCATATTCTTTAATGGTAAAACGGGTAAAACCTCAGTCTTTTTCTTAGGCACTTTCCCTATTCAACCTCTCTACATCTTTCTGGGTTAGGAGAATAGGGCTACTCTCTCCTCTTATAACACTTGCATCTATAACACATCTAACAACATCAGGCCTCTTAGGGACTTCATACATAACATCAAGCATAACCTTTTCTATAATACTCCTAAGGCCCCTTGCCCCAGTTCCCTGCTTTAATGCCTCCTCTGCTACGGCGGATAGAACATCTGGGGTAAATACCAATTCTACACCATCCAAAGCAAGCAACCTCTGATATTGTCTAAGGATAGCATTCTTAGGCTCAACTAGAATACGCATAAGTTCTTCCTTCGTTAGGTTCTGAAGTGTAGAAACTATTGGCAGTCTACCAACTAATTCCGGGATAAGTCCAAACTTAATGAGGTCTTCAGGTAATACATATGAGAGGATATCATACTTATCTTCGTTAGAGACAAGCTCACTAGTAAAACCAATAGTCTTCTTCCTTATCCTTGAAGCCACAATCTTCTCTAAGCCTTCAAAAGAGCCACCACATATAAACAATATATTTGTTGTATCTATCTGGATAAACTCTTGATGAGGATGCTTTCTACCACCCTGTGGAGGAACATTTGCTATAGTACCCTCTAATATCTTGAGAAGAGCCTGCTGAACCCCCTCACCAGAGACATCTCTTGTTATAGATGGATTCTCAGACTTTCGTCCAATCTTATCTATCTCGTCTATATAAATTATCCCCTTTTCTGCCCTTTTTATATCATAATCGGCTACTTGAATTAGCCTTAGCAGTATATTCTCTACATCTTCACCTACGTATCCGGCTTCGGTAAGAGTTGTGGCATCTGCTATAGTAAATGGGACATCGATTATCTTAGCTAGCACCTGAGCCATTAGAGTCTTTCCTGACCCAGTTGGACCTATAAGGAGTATATTACTCTTGGTAATCTCTACATCATTTTTATCACTAGGAGGAGCTAAGATCCTTTTGTAGTGATTATACACTGCTACAGAAAGTACTTTTTTTGTCTTTTCCTGACCTATAACATATTCATTAAGTTTCTCATATATCTCATGAGGCTTTGGTACCTTGTCCCACGTTAATTCCTTCTTTGTCTCCCTAGACCTTGAAAGTATGTTATCTTCCTCTAATATCTCAACACATATCTTTATGCATTGGTCGCATATGTAAACTCCAGGACCAGCTATCAGCTTTCTTACCTCATCCTGGCCCTTACCACAAAAGGAGCACCTTAATACCTCTCTACCTTTCATCATCTGTTATGGTCTCCTTTCGATTATTTCGTCTATTATACCATACTCTTTTGCCTCTTGTGCGCTCATAAAGAAGTCTCTTTCAGTATCTCTTTCTATCTTCTCAAGAGGTTGAGAGGTATGCTTGGCTAGTATCTCGTTGACTATCCTCTTTAACCTCAAGAGTTCTCTTGTCTGTATGTCTATATCGGTAGCTGGGCCTTGTAAGCCTCCATAGATAGCTGGCTGGTGTATCATTATCCTGCTATGTGGAAGGGCATATCTCTTGCCTTTAGTGCCAGCAGCTAAGAGAACTGCCCCCATGCTTGCAGCCTGTCCTATACATATGGTACATATCTCAGGTTTAATATACTGCATTGTATCATATATCGCCATCCCTGCAGTAATCGAACCACCTGGGGTGTTTATATATATGTATATATCTTTCTCTGGATTTTCTCCTTCGAGGAATAAAAGCTGAGCCATAACTAGATTAGCTACTTCATCCTCTATAGGACCACCAATAAAGACAATCCTTTCCTTTAAAAGCCTAGAATATATATCATAGGCCCTTTCTCCTCTACTTGTCTGCTCTATCACTATTGGAACCAAATAATCGCCCATCATCCTTTAACCTTCTCCTTCTTTATTTTTTATTAAATCCAACAAAAACTTCAGAGCCTTATCTTCCTTAATTACACTTATAGCATTATTCCTTACCTCATCAGTAATATTTCTAATTTTCCAAGAGTTAAGAACTCTATTAATCTCTTCTTCTGTTGGCTCTAAAGACTCTTTGTCAGCTATATAACGTAATGCCAAAGCGGCCTTTATGTCGTTCAATGCATATTGATAGTTTTTCTCTTCAAAATCTTCTGGAGCCTCTCTATTATTATAGAGTATTCTCTTCCAATACTCTAGCCTATTTCTTACCATAATATCGGGTATGTCTTCTTTAACACTCTCTGCAAGTCGTTCCTTTATCAAGTGATA
>JBMFMV010000019.1:0-27787 GCA_049970495.1 bacterium | reverse complement strand
ACGTAAAAGACTATTCTTCTCAGCTAATAAGGATATCAGTAGGATTAGAAGATGCAGATGATCTAATAGCAGATTTGGATAGTGCATTAAAAGTTGCTTTCAGCTAAAGGGCTTCTAAGTTTCGTAAGTATGTTTCTTTTTTATATAAAACTATCTGGTATAATTGTATAGTTAATAATATAAGGGAAAAGATTGAAGTTTTAGTCTGATAAATATAGGGTAAAATATTAGGTAAATTAAAGGGGATTGAAATAGAAGATTAGACTATTAATAGAAGTGAGGCTAAAAGAATCTTAGAAATTTATGGGAAGGAAAGGAGAGTGATGTCTAGAGGGGAGAATATGATAGTCTTAATGATTTGAGAGGCAATTTAGTCAAGTTAACCCAAAAGGGTAGTTTCAGAGTTCGGAAAAGATCTACAATTTGTATAGGAGGTAAGAAGAGATGAAAAGGGTTTTAATTGGTCTACTTGTTATTAGTCTACTATCAGGACTAAGCTTTAGTTCTATCTCTTTTGCTCAGAAAAAATATAATGAGGCTCCGATGTTAGCAGAGCTTGTAAAACAGGGTAAGCTTCCTCCGGTGGAGAAGAGACTTCCAGAAAATCCATTTATAGTTGGACCAGGGGTACTAATCACTAGAACAGATTTACCCGATTGGAGAGTAGGTAGATATGGGGGTACTATAAGAACTGCACATTCAGTAGCAGATTGGGCACCAGATGTATTTGTTATGAATAATGAACATCTACTTAGCACACCCGGCATTGGACTTGGAAAACTCTGGGACCCTCCAACTATCCGAGGTGGTATTCGAGGGAATATAGTTGAAAGCTTCGATGTCAAAGAAAATAGGATCTTTACATTCAAACTGAGAAAAGGGTTAAAGTGGTCTGACGGGGCACCTGTTACTACTGAAGATATTAGATTCACATATGAGGATGTATTAATGAACGAAAAGCTTACTCCTGTTTTTCCTGCCAGATTTAAAGTAGGTAATAGTCTAAAGGGAGAGCCCATGAAATTGAACATAATAGATGACTATACATTCCAACTTATATTTCCTAAACCTTACGGAGCCTTCTTAGAGATCCTTACTGGTATAGTAGGTTGGATGGGATATACAGATCTACTAAAACCTGCTCACTATTTGAAACAGTTCCATATCAAATATACATCTCTTGAAAAACTAAAGCCGCTCTTGGAAAAGGAAGGATTCAAGGATGAATGGTGGCAGTTATTTAACTTAAAAGACTTTACTAACTGGGAACAGACTCAGGCAAAGAGTATAGGATTTCCTGTTCTTACCCCTTGGGTATTAGTAAAGGCATCTGGAGGGGTATATGAGTGGGAAAGAAATCCTTACTACTTCAAGGTTGATACTGCAGGAAATCAGTTGCCTTATATAGATAAGATAATCTCTACACAGGTCCAAGATGTCGAAATGGTCAATATGAGGGTCTTAACTGGAGATATAGACTTTCTAAGAGAGAGTGCTTCTGCGGCAAAAATCCCTCTATATAAACAGAATGAAGAGAAGGGCGGTTTCAGGGCAGTTATTCTAGACTTACATAATGACCCAAGTGCTATATTTATTAATCTTACTTACAAGGATCCAGTATGGCGTAAGATTGTTGGTGATGTAAGATTTAGAAGGGCTATAAGTATGGCTATAAATCGTAAAGAGATTATAGACAGTGTTTACTATGGATTTGCATCTTTCCCAGAAACTGTTCCTAGTTCATATGATATTAACGAAGCCAATAAACTTTTAGATCAAGTTGGATTAGATAAAAAAGATTCAGAAGGTTTCAGACTTAGACCTGATGGGAAAAGATTCGAAATGCTTATCGAAACTGGAGCTCAGGCACCTGACCTTATGCCTGTAGGTGAACTTGTAGTTGAACATCTTAAAAATGTTGGCATTAAGGCAGCACTAAAGAGGATTGACCCACAATTATACGGTCAACGTTGGTCTGCAAATGAAATACAGGTTGGTCTATTATGGTGTCATGGACCAGGTGAAGTCAATAGATACACATTGGGAGCTGTACGTGCTCCCCAGTGGATTAGATGGTATGACACTGATGGTAAAGAAGGGGAAGAACCACCAAGCTGGGTAAAGAAAGCATTTGAGATAGATATAAAGAGATGGCAATGTATTACTGGCTCTAATGAATATGTCAAACTATGGAGGGAGGGTATCGCTTGGCATAAACAGTATCTACCACTTATTACAGTAGTAGAAAGGGCTAAACAACCACTTATTGTATCAGCTAAAATGAGGAATATACCACGTTCCGGTTTTGCTATTGCAGCCAATTTCTCGGCTGAACAATTCTTCTATGAGAAGTAAAGAAGGAGGATAAGATTGAAGATACTTTTTATAGTGATAGATACATTAAGAGCTGATCACTTAAGTTGTTATGGCTACGAGTTTAATACTAGTCCCTATATAGACCAGCTTGCAGAAGAAGGTGTTATATTTACTAATGCTATTGCCAATGGGATTCCAACCTCTCCAGGATTTACAACTATATTCACTGGTTTACATAGTATTACCCATCGTGTAGTATCACACGGCGGTGGCGAAGTAATTGATAATTCTATTCCACTATTACCAGAGATTCTCAGAGACAATGGTTTCAGGACTTGTGCTATTGATAATCTATTTAACATAAAGCAATACTTCGCTAGAGGGTATGAGTACTATATAAATCCAAAAAGCAAGAATATACACCATATAAAAGCAGAGGAGATAAACTTTGAAGCAATAAGGTGGATAAAAGAACATTATAGAGAGAATTTCTTTTTATTCTTACACTATTGGGATTGTCATACGCCTTATCTTCCCCCTGAAAATTACAGGACTATGTTTTACGGTGGTAAAGACCCATTTGATCCAGATAATCATAGTATGGATCCGGTAAAAGAACAGATACCTTATCCATTCTTTAAAAAATGGCACTATGACCTATTAGGTAACCCTACAGATGCTAGCTATATAATAGCACATTATGATGGAGCCATAAGATATGTAGACTCCGCAATAGGAGAAATCTTGAAAACCCTTAAAAAACTTAATATATACGAAGATACACTTATTCTTCTAACTGCAGACCACGGGGAAAATATGACTGAGCATAACTTCTTTTTTGATCATCAAGGTCTTTATGAACCAACTATCCATATACCACTTGTGATTAAATTGGTAGATAAGTCTTATTCAAACAAGATTAATTCTATGGTTCAGCATATAGATATAACTCCTACTGTATTAGATATTCTTGGCATAAAAACAAGCACAACATTTGACGGAAAGTCTTTATTGCCTCTCATTAAAGGTGAAGTTGACAGAATGTATAAGGAGGTAATATCTACTGAATGCACCTGGAGGGCAGGTGTATCTATAAGAACAGAAGATTGGAAATTAATAAAGACTATAGATCAAGGGCTATACTCTACTCCACCTAAAGAATTGTTCAATCTAAAGAATGACCCAGATGAAAAAGTAAACCTATATAACGAAGAAATAGAGATTAGAGATGAACTAGAACTAAGATTAACTAGATGGCTAGACGAAAAGTTGAAGAATAAGCCTGATCCAATTAGAGTCCAATCAGAAAAAGGACTTCCAGCCAAAAAATGGGTTGAGAACGTACTAAAAGATATGCATATAGATTGGAATGAGTGGGTTTCTAAGAGGCAAAAATTTATTTAAAGGGCAGGAATTCCCTGCCCTTTAAATCTCATCTATACTAACTACCCTTCCTGTATCTAAAGACCTAATTGCTGCTTCTATTACTATCTGAGCAGCAAGGCCTTCTTCCCCAGAACCATCGATCTCTTCTGGTTTAGCACCATCAAGTATCTGCTTAGCAAAGGCATTAATTCTATCTCTAAATGTATCATTGAAGTCTCGGAAACCACCAAAGACAGGATTTGTATAAACCCTCTTTTCTAGATTACCAGCAGGATATAAGACCGCTTCTCTCCACATATCCTCAATAACTAATCTTCCCTTAGTTCCTGCTACTTCACAACGTTCCATAGGATGTCCACGTTCTATGTCATAACTACTAGTCAGATGTCCAACCGCTCCATTCTTAAATTTTACGTTAATAGAGGCGGTAGACCAGATACTTCTTCCTGGAGCCTTCATAGCAAAACACTGAACCTTCTCTATAGGTCCTCCCCAATATTGCATTATATTTACAGAGTGCGGATTTAACGCTTTAAGATGATAGTAGGGAGATTCAAAGTCCTGGAACTTACCGATCCATAGAGACATATTTATAAAGAGAAGATCTCCTATCCTACCTTCGTCAAACCAGCTTTTAGCAATCCTAAATGCTGGGGTAAATCTGTGATTTAGATTTATACCAAAACAAAGACCTTTCTCCTTTGCAAAAGCCACCATCTCCCTAGCCTTTGCTATATCATTACATATAGGTTTCTCACATAACACATGGCACCCATAAGACAAAGCTAACATTGTAGGCTCATAATGATCACTACTGTATTCATATCCTCCAGTAGTAACACTACATAGATCTGGAGATAGCTTTTCTAACATTTCTTTAGCATCTAGAAAGTATGGAACACCTAATCTCTTCCCAGCCCTTTCTGCTCTTTCTGGAATAATATCACAGACTCCAACAAGCTCTGTAAATTCGCTAGATTTATATACATCAGCATGAATATTGCCTATTGGTCCCATACCAATAACAACTACCCTTAACTTTTCCATAGGGGCCCTCCTCTCTTATTGTCCCTTTTTTGCCTTTTCCTCCAATAAAGCCTGTATTTTCCTTGCCGCTTCTGGAGAACCTATATGTAACGTATCGTAAGCCTCTTGGGAAGACTTAAATGGTCCCTTACCCTCAATCCCATGCCAATCTAAATTTGTATACATAGGATTCGGTCTCCCTGTCTCGTCTTCCCTCTTTTTTATATGATCAAGCATCCTATCCTCTAAAAACTTCACCACTTCTGGTTCTTCCTGGACAAGATTATGATTTTCATCTGGGTCTTCTATGAGATTATATAACTCTATCTCTGGTTTAAAGTGAAAATCAGGTTCTAGGGCATGAATCAACTTCCACTCTGGGGTTCGCCATCCATGTTTTCTCATCCAGGTACACTCTGTTATATAGAATTCTGGTTCTTGCTCTATCCTTTCTCCATGCATAAGAGGGACCAAATCTCTTCCATCAAACTTTATATCAACATCTATACCTATGAGATCTAAAAGAGTAGGCATTATATCTTTCAATTGCACATAATCTGTAAACACTTTACCTTTGGGAACTTTCTTTGAAAATTTAAATATAAGAGGCACCCTCAAGGTACACTCATATAGGCCATGATGATCAAAATAGCAGTCATGGTCATAAAGCGTTTCTCCATGATCAGAGGTAATAACAACTATAGTGTTATCTTCTATACCTAAATACTCAATAGTAGTAAATATGTTCTTAATACAAGCATCCATATAGGCTATAGCCCCGTCATACTGGGCTATTATATAGTCCTTGTCTGTACAGCCTGGAGGAAACCAAGTCAAAAAATAATCTCTAAATGGCTTAAATTCGTAGACTGGCTTTAAAGATTCATTACTTGGATCAAACTCATTACCATCATAGAACATCCTCTCAAATGGACTTGGAGGTAAATAAGGAGAATGAGGGTCCATATGCCTCAAAAATAAAAAGAAGGGTTGAGCCTCTTTCGCCAATCTCTTTAGCTCTGGAATAGCTACTGCATTCAGATTCTCTGCCTTATGGCTTCTCCCTTCGGCATAAGAACCCCAACCTGAATATTCTAGATAGTTCTGGAAACCTCTTGAAGCGGGATTACCTTTAAAGCCCACGCAAGTTGTGGTATATCCATACTGAGCCAATACCTCCGGTAATGTAACAACACCTTCTGCAAGGTCTCCTTTATGTCTAAGAGCAACAACATTAGTGCCAAATGCATCTAATCCTGTTAACATGTTTGCATATCCTGGTGTAGTTGGTATGTGAGGACTAAATGTATATAGAAAAGTAGTTCCATCTTTAGCAAACTTATCGATATGAGGAGTTGTCAGCCTATGGTAACCATAAAGGCTCATATGGTCTGCTCTTAGACTATCTACCCCTATTAGTATAAGATTAGGTCTATCTGTCATACTATCCTCCTATCTGACACCTAAATATCTAAATATTGCATTTAGATATCCATAACTTTCAGAAGCTATTAATACTACTTCTGGAAGGGACAACTGAAGAGCCCCTATTATTTCTAAACAAACAGGACCAGAATAGCCACCTTCAACTAAATTTTTACAAAAAGCCATTAAATTTATATCTCCCCTACCACAAGCTTGCATAAAGGGAGAACCGGGTCCAGAAGTCCTACCCTTACAGTCTCTTATATGTATATGTCTTACCCTTGGAAGGACTTGTAAGATTGCCTCTTCAGGATTTTCTCCAGCTCTATATATGTGACTCGGATCCATATCTATCCCAAAAGATTTTGAATCTATCTTACTTATAGCATAGAGAGTAGTTGGAGTATTGTATATTGCACTGCCAACATGAGCCTTTACGCAGAGGGCTACTCCATAATCTTCTGCTCTCTCAGACATCTTTTTAAGTTTAGTTATAGAATTTTCTAAATCTTCTCGGACATTAGACCTTCCACCAGGTCCAACATTCACAATAGGAATTCCTAACTCAGCACTAGCTTCAAAAGCCTTAATTAATCTATCTTCATCTAGAGAGGCAACCTCCATAGAAAGGATTTTTAAACCATTCTCTTCGACTATACTTTTTATCTCATCTTTTTGCTCCCTCCAATTATCTAGAACAAGATGTTCACACATCCCTTTTATAGCAGATATCTCCACCCCATCATAACCAGCCAACTTTATATACTTACAAGCAGTAGCAAAGTCAAAACCTCCAAAAAGAACCGAATTTACTCCTAATTCTATCATACTAAAATTCAACCTCCTCTACTTCTACTATACCTCCAGTCTCCCAAGATTTTATTGCAGCCTCTATTATAAGCTGAGCTTTTAAACCATCAAGCCCAGAACCATCTATCTGGTCATAACTCACTCCAGCTAAAAGTTGGTCTATCCAAACTCCAATTCTATCTTTAAATGTCTCACTGAAAGATCTCATACCACCAAGGTAATTATAAGTCTCAGACTCTATACTAAATCTATTATAGAAATGTAGATGTTCACAAGCTTCTTCTAATACAAATCTTCCCTTCGATCCTACGACTTCGCAACGCTCAAGACCATAAGCACCACCAGCATCATAACTACCTGTAAGAGTACCTATTACACCATTTTTAAATTCAAGAAGGACTTGAGTATTTGACCATATAGTTCTACCCTCACCCTTTTTCATAAAGGCAACGACTCTCTTTACATCTCCACAGAAATATCTCATCACATCAAAGGAGTGAGGATGAAGAGCTCTCAAATGAAACCATGGAGATGATTCATTAGGATTATTGATCCACATACGCATATTAATCATATTTAGTGAACCAAGTCTTCCTTCTTCAATCCACTGTTTTGCTCTCCTAGCAGCCGGAGTAAATCTATGATTTAGATTTATAGCGTAAGGAATCTTCTTTTTCCTGGCTAGCGCAACCATCTGTTTTGCCTCTTCTATATTGTTTGATATAGGTTTTTCTCCTAATACTGCTATACCTGCTTCTAATAACTCCATAGTAGGAAGAAAGTGGTCTCCTCCATTCTCTTTTCCTGCTGTTGTTACACTACAAGCATCTAAATGAATCCCACTAGCTAACATCTCCTTTACACTGTAAAATGCCTTAGCACCATACTTTTCTGCCGCTCTATCCGCCCTCTCCTTAATAATGTCACATACAGCTACCAATTCAACCTTTGGGTTCTCTTTATAGACCTGAGCATGAACATTACCAATATTACCCATTCCAACTACACCAACTTTTAATGTCATAATTTCTCCTCCTTTTTAGTCTGTAATTTCTTAAAATTATAGATTATATTTCCAAAAAGTTCAATTTAAGAGGATGAAACTAGTTGGGTAATTTTTACAGGAGAATCTTTGCCTAACAGCTATCTCCAGCAACATAGCCAGTAGAAAATGCTATCTGTAAATTGAACCCTCCAGTATAGCCATCTACATCTATGACTTCACCAGCAAAAAATAGACCCTTAACTATTTTAGATTCCATAGTCGAAGGATTAATCTCGTCGACATTAACTCCACCAGAGGTGACAATTGCCTCCTCTATAGGTCTAAATCTAGAGACTGTTAGACTCAGACTCTTAAGTAACTTTACCAGAATCTTTCTCTCTTCTCTTGATATCTGATTTACATACTTGTCTCTAGGGATCCCAGATAATTCCACTATAACAAAGATCAAAGACTTTGGTAATAGTTCTCCTAAAGAGTTAACAAAATATCTCCTAGAGTATTTCTCAAAGTCTCTCTGAATCCTCCTATCTAACTCCTCCTCTGAAAGACCGGGCTTTAGATCAATTATGATTCTATATCTATTTTTGTTAATATCTCTCATATGAGAACTAGCCGAGAGTATTATAGGACCTGAAACACCAAAATGGGTAAAAAGCATCTCACCTAAGTCATCATATACTTTTCTATTAGACTGATCAAGTACCTTTATAGAGACATTCTTTAATGTTAATCCTTGAAGTTTACGAACCCAAGGTTCCTCTATCTCTAAAGGTACCAATGAGGGTTTGGGAGAAACTATAGTATGACCTAACTCTTTAGCGAATCTATAACCATCACCTGTAGAACCTGTCTTAGGATAAGATAATCCTCCTGTAGCAACTACTACACTATCTGAAAGAATAAATCTACCATCGCTAAGGACAACACCTAAGACTTTATCAT
Source organism: bacterium (assembly GCA_049970495.1). Lineage (GTDB taxonomy): Bacteria > DUMJ01 > DUMJ01 > DUMJ01 > DUMJ01 > DUMJ01. Next base: position 18,876 of record JBMFMV010000019.1, on the reverse strand, counting down.
TTTCCCTTACTACCTTCTTTACTTCCCCTTTTATTATCTTTACTTTATTAATACTTAAATACTTTTCTAGAGCTTTGAGTATATCTTCTGCTTTATCAGATTCTGGGAAGACTCTTCCCCCTCTTTCAACCTTAGTCCTAACTCCCAAGTTATTAAAGAATCTTATAAGCTCTCTATTAGAGAACTTATTGAAGGCACTGTAGAGAAATTTCCCATTTACAGGTATATTTTTTATAAGCCCTTGAAGATCGGTATCATTAGTAAAATTACATCTTCCCTTTCCGGTTAAAAGTAGTTTCTTACCCAAAGTATCATTCTTTTCTATAATTAAGACTTCCTTACCTCTACTACCTGCAGTACCTCCTGCCATCATACCGGCAGGACCACCACCTATAATTACTACCCTTTTTGCCATAACAAAACTCCTCCAATTCGTTATCCATTTATAGGGTTTATATGATAAAATATCTCTTATGGATAATGCATATATTACATTTTACTCTAAATCTGTATCAGATACAGAAGACCTTGGTAGAATAATAGGAGAAGTAAGTGAGGGAGGAGAAATCTTCCTATTACAAGGAGAGCTAGGGGCAGGAAAGACTGTGCTAGTAAAAGGTATAGCAAAGGGCTTAGGTATAAGTATACCCATAGTTAGTCCAACTTTTATAATAATAAGGTCTTACAATGGGAGGCTTACGCTGAATCATATTGATCTATATAGATTGAATAATATAGAGGGTCTTGGTATTGAAGAATACCTTGATGATGATTCGTCTATTACAGTGGTGGAATGGGGAGAAAAACTAACTAGCTGGATAGACCTAAAAGAGTACATTCTAATAAAGATAGACATAGTTGACGAAAATTCCAGGAAGATTGTTATACTTCCAAAAGGGGAAAGGTATGCTAGTCTTATAGAGAGGATAAGGGATGGCAGACCTAGCGCTTGATACAAGTAGTAGTTATTTATCTATAGCTTTAGTAAAAGATGATATAACGCTATATGAAAAGAACGTATATTCTCTAAAACTACATTCCGTACTCCTTCCTAATGAGATAAAAAAGGCTCTAGAGATAACTAGAGAGAGAATAGAAAGGATCTTTGTTGCTATTGGTCCTGGATCTTTTACAGGTTTAAGGGTGGGACTTTCTCTAGTAAAAGGGATGGCTTTATTTAGTACCATACCTGTTATAGGTGTTCCGACCTTTGATAGCCTTGCTTATAATATTCCTCCGGGTGGGAAATTATCTATTATTATGAGGTATAGGATGAGTAAGGCTTATTATGCAATATACACCGCAGAAAATAATAGATGGATATGTAAAAAGATAGATGTTGCTGAAATAAACGAACTTCCTAAATTGGTTATAAATGAAAAAATAGCCATAGTGAGAGAGCAAAACTATAAAGAGATAGCCAGTATGTTCCAAGATCCGATATTTATAGTTCCTAAAGCATCACTTCTGACAATACCAGGTAGGGAGAAAGAACCAGACATCTTAGAGAAATTAGTTCCTCTATATATAGAGCCTTCAGAGGCAGAGAGGATTAAAGGAGTATGATTGAGATTAAGCGGATGACGATAAAACATCTAAAAGAGGTCTTGAAGATAGAAGAGATGTCTTTTTCCATGCCATGGAGCTTTCAATCATTCTATAATGAACTGGCAAGTAATCCTTATGGCTACTATGTAGTAGCGGTAGAAAATGACAAGGTCTTAGGCTATGGAGGTATGTGGATACTTTTTGAGGAATGTCATGTAACAACAATAGCGGTTGATCCTAAAAGAAGAAGAGAAGGGATAGGGAGAAAGATAATGGAGCATCTCATAGAAAAGGCTAAAGAACAGGATGTAGAGTGGGTATCTTTAGAAGTTAGGGCTTCAAATATACCTGCTCAAAATCTGTATAGGTCTTTAGGGTTTGAAATAGTGGGGATAAGGAGAAAATATTACCAGCCCAATAATGAAGATGCCATTATAATGAGACTAGTGTTAAAGGGGAAAAGGAGCAGTGTATATCCTGGCTATAGATACGTCATGTGATGATACTTCTGTTGCTATAGTAAAAGATGGACATAAGATATTATCAAATCTAGTAAGTTCTCAGCATGATATACATAAGCGCTTTGGTGGGGTGGTACCTGAACTTGCCTCCAGAAGACATCTAGAAAATATAGTCCCTATGATAAAATTGGCATTAAAAGAAGCAGATATTGAGAAAGATGACATAGATGTAATAGGAGTAACTTATGGACCTGGTCTAGTAGGCTCATTATTAGTAGGACTTATGACAGCAAAGGGCTTAGCATATTCTCTTAACAAACCACTTATAGGCATAAACCATATGGAGGGACATATATTTGGAGCTATTCTTGAACATAAGGACCTTTTCCCTCCGTTTATAGCCCTAGTAGCATCTGGAGGACACACAGACTTAGTATTAGTAAGGAAGTACTTCTCTTATGAACTTATAGGCTCTACAAGAGATGATGCAGCTGGAGAAGCATTTGACAAGGTGGCAAGGCTATTAGATATCGGCTATCCTGGAGGTCCAGCTATAGAGAGATTCGCCAAACTGGGCAAAATAGAGTATAATCTTCCCAGAGCTATTCCGGAAGGATACGACTTTAGTTTTAGTGGATTAAAGACCGCCGTAAGCAAATTGTTAAAAGAAGAGGTAGATTTACCATCGGTAGCTTACAGTTTTCAAGAGGCAGTTGTGGATGTACTAGTGGATAAGTCTATAAGAGCATGTAATGATTATAGGATAAATAAACTTGCAATCTCCGGTGGGGTAGCAGCTAATAAAAGGCTTAGAGAGAGATTTCTTGAAGAGGCATCTAAGTATAATATAAAGGTCTATTTCCCTTCCATCTCAATGTGTACAGACAATGCAAGTATGATTGCCTGTGCCACTTATTATAGATATCTGGCAGGATATAGAAGTGATCTCTCACTAAATGCAGAAAGTTACTGCGGTTATCCAAATGGATGAGTTATGGAATGAGCTGCTAGAAAGGATTAGATCCTATAACCTGGGAATACTAGAAGAGGAGGTAAATCTAAATATACAACAGGCTAGGGAATACTATCTAGCCATAGAAAATGTCTCTACATTGACAAGTCCTCTGTTTCTTTTTTACTTTATGGTAAGTCTAGCTAGAGTTATTTTTATCTGTAAAAAGAAACAACCGTTTAAAGAGGTCTTACATGGCCTTACAACCAGAAAAGAAGGTATCTCCGTTACTGTAAAGGCACATGGAACTTTTCCTATACTACACAGCATTATTAGTGGGACAAAGATCAAACCTGGAACCAAATTTACTGTAGAAGAACTTATAAGTATGATTCCTTGGATTTCTGAGATAGAAAATCCGCAACTGCCGCCCCTCTCCGCTAGCTATATTTTATGCTTTTTATTAAGTATGCTATCTAGATATGAACCAGTAATATGGGATAGTATAAGGAAAGAATATAGTATTGGTCTTTTTTTAAGAAAAACTCCTCTTTATTTCTTAGAGGAGGTGATAAAGGTCTTATAGTAAATTCTTATAAATTGTGATATCCTTTAAGGTATAAATTATACGGAGGTGAACCGTCTATGGCCAAAAGGTTTATAGTTCTTCTAGTAGTTCTTTTATTTGCGGTGGGAGCAGCTGGAGGATGTCTAAACCAAACTCCACCTAATCTCGGTGGAACTTGGAAAGGAAGCATGAGTAGGGCTTCAAATCCAACTATACCTAACTTTGCAGATGTAACTATAACGTTGAATCAAGACCAAAACAATCAGTTTTCAGGAACAGTAACTGTAACATACAACACTAATAACCCTAATGGGGTTACACTTAATGCCGACATCGTTTCTAATAAAAGTTCAACAGATGAGTGGGGGGCTATTATAAAGGCAAGTGGAACTAATAATACTGGAAGCGATATTACTGTATCTAGTGGGAATTTTTTATTTAAAATTCCGCCTGGAAGCACATATTCATTCACATTTACATTACCACACATTTATGCCTGTAGGGGAGGAGATCTTAGTGAACTAATTGGTACATATACTTTGAATATTGATAATGACTCCAACCCTATTGATTCTGGCACGGTTAATTTAGTGAGGCAATAAATAATACAAAGCCCCAAGAGAAATCCCTTCTTGGGGCTTTGGTTTTATATGAGATTTATATGTTGAAAAGATTGAAGAAATTTTTTCTACTTGGCAGGATTGAAAATTCCCTAGTGGTTTAGCAGGAAAACGCATCTGGATACAGAGACTCCAAAGGTTATAAATCTATCTCCTTGCTATCTCATCAAATAGTTCTTGTAAAAGTTCTAAGTCTATTTCTGTTAACTTAGCTCTAATGATAAGGTCTGGTCTACGTTCAAGAGTTTTTCTCAAGGCTTCTTTTCTCCTATAAAGATATATTTTTTTATGGTTTCCACTTAGTAAAACATCTGGAACTTTATATCCTCTAAAATCAAAGGGCCTTGTATACTGAGGATAATCGAAGATACCTTTAGAAAAAGATTCTTCCTCCACCACTTCACTATCTACAACTTGGGGGAACATCCTAGATATGGCATCTACAATTACCATTGCCGGCACCTCTCCACCACTTAAGACATAGTCGCCTATAGAAATCTCTAGGTCTGCTAGATAAAGGGCAACTCTCTCATCTACACCTTCATAATGACCACATATAAGGATCAGATTCATCTCCCTACTTAACTCTTCTACTAAAGGCTGAGTAAGAGGGATACCTTGAGGGGAAAGGAGTATAGTCTTTCCTCCCCCTCTAATTTCCTTTATATACTCGACAGCCCTAAATATCGGTTCTGGCTTAAGGATCATACCCCTACCCCCACCATAAGGATAATCATCGACTTTCCTATACCTGTCTTCCGTAAAATCTCTTGGATTAAATATGTTTATTACTATGTGTCCTAACTGTTGAGCTCTTTTTACTATACTAAAATTGAGAGGCCCTATAAAAGCCTCAGGGAAAATTGAAACAATATCTATGTATAGAGACATCACAGAAAACTTATAGCGACTCTACTAATATCTGGACTTTATTCCTTCCATATTTACGGGCTAACGTACTAGTAACAGCCCTTACAGCATTTATCGTTTTCCCCCCCTGTCCTAACACCTTCCCCATCTCACTATCAGGGACTCTTACTATAAACTTAATCTTCTTTCCGCTAGACTCAGAGGTTATATCAACTTTATCAACATCATCTACTAGACATCTTATAAGGAATTTTACTGTATTGTAAAGTTCGTCCATCTCTTCCTCCTTATCCATTCAAACTATTAAAATCTAAACCAGCCTGAATAAGTAGACGCCTAACAGTATCTGTGGGTTGAGCTCCTTTTTTTATCCAATCTTTAGCCTTCTCTAAATCTATGTTTATAACTGCAGGATTAGGGATTGGATCATAATATCCTAAAGTGTCTATAAATTTACCATCTCTAGGGCTATGAACATCTGCCACTACAACTCTATAACTTGGTCTACCACGCTTACCCATTCTTCTAAGTCTTATCTTTACCATAATCTACCTCCTAACAATGAGAATTTCCCTTTCTTCTCTAACTGAGAAAATTGCCTAATCATACTCTTAATCTGCTCATACTGTTTGAGTAGTTGATTGACTTCTTGCACTGTAGTCCCACTTCCCCTAGCTATCCTCTTCTTTCTACTAGCATTAATAATATGCGGATTCTCCCTCTCCTCTATAGTCATAGAACTTATAATAGCCTCAATCCTTTTGAGCTTCCTTTCATCAACTGATATAGGCATCTTAGTAGTTAACTTGGAAAACCCAGGTATTAGACTCATTAGCTGATCTAATGGCCCCATATTTCTTATCTCTTTAAGCTGTTCCATAAAGTCATTAAGTGTAAACTTTTCTAGAGATTTCTCTGCCCTCTCTCTAGATACTGCCGATTCGACCTTTTCTACTAAGGTCTTTATATCACCCATTCCGAGGATTCTACTAGCTATCCTATCAGGATAAAAAGGCTCTATAGCATCAAACTTCTCTCCTATACCCACAAATACAATCGGAACACCGGTTACTGCTCTCATAGAAAGAGCAGCACCACCCCTAGCATCTCCATCCATCTTTGTAAGGATGATACCAGTAAGAGGGACTACTTTAGCAAATGCTTCTCCTATATTTACTGCATCTTGTCCTGTCATAGCATCTACCACAAGAAAGACCTCTTGAGGATTAACCCTCTCATAAGTCTTTCTCAGTTCATCCATCAGATCATCGTCTATATGAAGCCTCCCTGATGTATCTAAAATTACAGGCATATAAACTTTCTCTTTTGCAAACTTTATTGCATTCTCTGCTATAGTTATTGGATCGGTATTTTCCTTGTAAACAGGAACATTTACACTATTCCCTATGACTTCTAGCTGTTGAACAGCAGCAGGTCTTCTAGTATCACAAGCCACTAGTAAGGGCCGTCCTTGCCTTTTTTTATAGTATACAGCCAACTTTCCAGCCGTGGTAGTCTTCCCAGAACCTTGAAGTCCTACCAGCATAATAACTGAAGGGAGCCCCTTCTCAACTCTTCCCTCTCCGCCAAGTAAAGAGGTAAGTTCTTCGTATATAATCTTTAAAATCTGTTCGCTAGGTGATACACTCTTTAATACAGACTCCTGAAGAGCTTTCTCTCTAACTCTCTCTAAAAAATCCTTTACTACTTTATAGTTTACATCTGCCTCTAAAAGAGTTATCCTTATTTCCCTTAGGACTTCCTGTATATCTGCTTCACTAAGTTTTCCACGTCTTCTAATTCTATCAAAGACATTCTGTATCTTTTCTGTTAAAGCCTCAAACATGACTTAACTCATCTCCCAGAACAAAGCATTAGCAAATTCTTCACTATTAAAACTCTGCATATCATCAATTCCTTCTCCTACTCCAACTAATACCACAGGAATTTTAAGTTCAGAAGCTATACCTATTACTACTCCACCTTTAGCAGTGCCATCAAGCTTAGTAACTGCTATCCCATCTACCGTCAAAGCGTCATTAAACATCTTGGCCTGATTTATAGCATTCTGCCCCATAGTAGCATCTATGACGAGAAGAGTATAGATTTGATAATCCTCTTTTTCTCTCTCTATTACTCTCTTTACCTTCTTTAGTTCTTCCATAAGGTTATACTTTGTATGAAGTCTTCCAGCTGTATCTACTATTACTATATCTATATTCCTAGCTTTGGCAGATCTTAAACCATCAAAGGCAACAGCTCCAGGGTCTGCACCTTCTCTATGTTTTATAACTGGTATTCCTACCCTTTCTCCCCAGACTTCTAACTGCTCTATGGCAGCTGCCCTAAATGTATCACCTGCAACAAAGATAACACCTTTTCCTCTTTCTTTAAGAAGTTTTCCTAACTTGCCTATAGTTGTGGTCTTTCCACTACCATTTACTCCTATAACAAGTATTACCCACTTTCCACTAAGGAATTTATCTATAATGTTAGAGGAGGAGGGGAAGAGGGAGATAATACTACCTTTTAATAGAGTTGATAACCGTTCATTTGGATACATCTTCCACTTTGTCTTAAGCTCTTCTATCAATCTCTCAGTAGTCTTAGGTCCTACATCAGCACTTAGAAGAGCCACCTCTAGCTCTTCTAAGTCTCCTGCAGATATATTAGAAAAACCCTTCTTTATTAAAGCCCTAGTCTTTTCTAAGCCCTGTCTTAGTCTATCTAACCAACCCATTCTACTTTATTGCCTGAATAGAAAACTTTATAGCAGTCCTCTCTTCTCCATCAACTTCTACCTTGGTAAATGCAGGATACATCACTAAATTAATTCCATTAGGGGCTAGATATCCTCTAGCTATAGCAATTGCCTTTACCGCCTGGTTTACAGCCCCTGCTCCAATGGATTGAAGTTCAACGCCTCCTCCATTTCTAATAACAGCAGCGATAGCTCCTGCAACAGACTTAGGATTAGATTTAGCAGACACTTTTAGAACTTCCATTATCTATCCCTCCTTTTCAAAATTGTGTAGTTTACTTAAAGCTTCTCTAGCAGCGTATTGCTCCGCTTCTTTCTTACTAAAACCAGTACCTATACCTAGAGATCTTCCTTTAACTATGACCTCTGCTATAAACTTTCGTGCATGCATAGGACCTTCTTCTCCTATCACCCTATAAACGGGTATCTCCTTAAAGAGAGCTTGAACATTCTCCTGGAGTTTAGTCTTATAATCCTCTTCTATTGAGGTCCCAATATTAAAAATCCTCTCTAAAAACATACGAGCCTTATCAAATCCTTCTCCTATAAAGATAGCACCAACCAGGGCTTCTAGGGCATTACCTAAAATAGTATACCTTTCCCTTCCTCTATCTAGGTCCTCCCCTCCTCCTACTCTCATTTGCTCCTTAATATCAAGTTTTAATGCGATATCGGCTAAATATCTTCTACTTACAAGCTTAGCCTTATATTTACTCATCTCCCCCTCTGATAGCGGTGGTTCAATCTTGTATAGATTCTCTGCTACGACTAGTCCAACCACAGCATCTCCGAGAAATTCCAGTCGTTCATTATTATTAGTTTCATCAAAGGAACGGTGTGTAAAAGCTAACTCCAATAGATTATTAGGCAAGTTTATATTTAGCTCTTCTAGTATCTCAAGATATCTAGGTTTCATAGTACTTCTTAAGTGCAATAGAAACGTTATGTCCTCCAAAACCAAAAGAATTACTTAAGGCTACCTTAACTTCTTTTTCTCGTTTTACATTTGGGACATAATCTAAATCACATTCAGGGTCGGGATATTCATAGTTGATGGTAGGAGGAATAACACCTTCCTTAATAGTTAAAGCAGTAGCTATAAGTTCTATGCTACCAGCTGCCCCTAAGGTATGTCCAATCATTGACTTGTTTGAACTTATAGGGATTTTATAAGATAGATCACCGAAAAGTGTCTTTATGGCTTTTGTCTCAACAGTATCATTTAGTGGGGTAGAAGTACCATGAGCATTTATGTAATCAACTTCTTCTTTCTTTATATCTCCGTATATCAGGGCAAGCTCCATCGCTCTAGCCTGCAATCTACCTTCAGGTTCAGGGGCAGTTAAATGGTAAGCATCCGATGTACTTCCAACACCTGCCACTTCCGCATATATACTGGCTCCCCTAGATTTAGCACTCTCTAGAGTCTCTAATACTAAGATACCAGCCCCTTCAGAAATCACAAATCCATCTCTTTCGGCATCAAATGGCCTACTAGCCTTCTCTGGTGCGTCGTTCCTAGTTGACAAAGCCTTCATATTAGCAAATCCAGCTACTGAGAGGGGGGTAATAGCCGCATCTGTACCTCCAGTTATAACTATATCACATTCACCCATCTGTATAGCCTTTACTGCTTCTCCAATAGCAGTAGCCCCTGTAGCACAGGCAGTATTGACAGAAAACGTAATTCCTTTAAATCCAAACATAATAGAGATGTAAGCACTAGCCATGTTAGATATAAGCATAGGGATAAAGAAAGGACTTATTCTGCCTGGTCCTTTCTCTAAAAGTAAAGAATGCTGTTGCTCTAATATATGGATACCCCCTATTCCAGAACCTATAATGACTCCCACCCGTTCCTTATCAATCTTTTCCAGATCAATTCTAGCATCATCTATTGCTTCCATCCCAGCGACTACTGCAAACTGAGTAAAACGATCCATCTTACGAGCTTCTTTCTTTCCTAAATATTTCTCAGGTTCAAAATCCTTTACTTCTCCACCTATTTTAACAGGAAGGTCAGTGGTATCTATATTAGAGAGATATCCAATAGCACTCCTTCCAGAGGTTAACCCCTCCCAAAAAACATTTTTACCTACTCCATAAGGAGTAACTAAGCCTATACCTGTAATAACAATACGCTTCTTCATTCTCCAATTTTAGACTGAATATAATTTACTGCATCAGCTACTGTCTTTATCTTTTCTGCATCTTCGTCTGGTATTTCGATATCAAAACCATCTTCAAAAGCCATTACCAACTCTACTAGATCTAAAGAATCTGCTCCTAGGTCATCAGTAAACGATGCATCAGGAGTAATATCATCCTCATCAATCCCCAACTGTTCTGCAATAATCTTCTTTACCTTATCAAAAACTGCCACAATAAGCACCTCCTACATTACTAATCCGCCATCAATATTTATTACTTGTCCAGTGATATAACTGGCATCTTTACTTACCAAAAACAGTACTAATTTAGCCACCTCTTCTGCCTTACCGAATCTCCCAAGCGGAATCTTATTTAGATAATCCTGCTTGATACTCTCATCAAGTCCTGTTGTCATTTCTGTTTCTATATATCCAGGAGCTACCGCATTTACCGTTATATTCCATCTGCTAAGTTCTTTAGCGCAAGCTTTAGTAAAGCCTATAAGACCTGCCTTTGCAGCAGAGTAATTACTCTGTCCTATATTACCTATCTCACCTATAACTGAGGTAATATTTACTATCCTACCCTCTCTATTCTTGACCATTTGTCTAGCTATAACTCTAGTGCATATAAAAGCCCCCTTAAGGTCTGTATCTAATACCTCATCCCAATCTTGCTCAGTCATTTTAAAAAGGAGTGCATCTCTAGTTATACCTGCATTATTAATAAGAATATCTATTCTTCCCCATTTAGTCAAGACCCCCTTAACAACTTCTTCTACCTCATTCCATTTAGTCACATCTGCCTGAAAGATATCTCCTTCTCCTCCAAGATTCTTAATCTCTCTTAATGTTTCTAATGCTTTATCTTTATTACTCTTATAGACTATAGCAACCCTTCTTCCACTAACAGCCAATTCTAAACTTATAGCTCTCCCTATCCCTCTGGATCCACCCGTTACTAAAGCAACCTGTTTTTCATTCATAAGTTTTTCTCCAATACCTCTAAGGCATTACCTAGTATATTTAATTTAGAACTAGTTTGTTTTATAAGACCTGTAAGAACATTACTGGCGCCTACTTCTATAACTTCTATATTCCCCAATTCTTCCAAGGTTTTAACAACATCAACCCATCTTACAGGGCTATACATCTGAATCCTTAAGCATTCTTTTATCTCTCTCTCATCTTCGATAAGTCTTCCATTCACAGAAGATATAAAGCCAATTTTAGGTTTATTTATTTTAATATCTATTATACATTCTTTGTAAAACCTCTCACTATATTCTTTTAAAAAGGAAGAATGAAACGGTCCAGCCACTTCTAGACGAATAATACGTTTAGCTCCTCTCTCCTTAAGTACACCTTCTGCTATGGTTAGTGCAGACTCTTTCCCAGATATCACAGTCTGCTTTGGACTATTAAAGTTCACCGCTTCCACGTCAGGTATATCCCTTATAGCTTCTAATACTTCATCTTTATTTAAGCCAATTACAGCAATCATTCCTCCTTTAATCTCTTGACATGCATCAGCCATTATCTTTCCCCTCTGTCTTACAATCCTTAAGCCATCTTCAATAGAAATAGCCTCACCAGCAGTCAGCGCTGAGTATTCCCCCAGACTATGTCCCGCAACAAAGTTAGCTTTAAAACCCTTGGAATCTAATGCATAAAAGAGTGAAAGGGAGAGAACATAGGTAACTATCTGGCTGACCTCTGTATCCTTTGGAGAAACCCCTCCTAGTAAAAGCTCTTTTATATCTAGATTTAATAACTCAGAACTCTCTCTGATAAAACTACTAGAAACAGGTAAACTAAGTATATATTGAATTTCATCCCCCTTTAACTGGATACCCTGTCCAGGAAATACAAAAGCCCGTTTCACCATTCCAAAACACATGCCCCCCAAGTAAGACCTGCACCAAAACCAACCATAACAATTTTACTACCTTCTTGGATCTTGCCAGAGAGAAGCGCTTCATGAAGAGCTATCCCAACGGAAGCAGAAGAGGTATTACCATATTTATCTAGATTGACAAAGACTTTATCCATAGATAGGTTTAACCTCTCTGCAGCTGATTCAATAATCCTTATGTTTGCTTGGTGGGGAATAAATAAATCTATATCTGAAGGATTCAAACCTGCCTTCTCTATAGCTTCTAAGGCAGCCTCCCCCATAATCCTTACTGCAAATTTAAAGACTTCTCTTCCATTCATCTTTATATAATGGAGTCTCTGAGAGACAGTCTCATAAGAAGCTGGTAACCTAGAACCACCAGCCGGTAATTCTAGAAGATTTCCTCCGCTACCATCTGCTCCAAGGACAAAAGATTTAAACCCTCCTCTTTCTACTGGACCTAACACTACTGCACTTGCCCCATCCCCAAAAAGGACACAGGTAGAACGATCTTGCCAATCTGTAATCTTAGATAGAACTTCAGCACCAACCACAAGAACATTATTGTAAGTTCCATTTGCTACAAATTGTGTTCCAACACTCAAAGCATATATGAGACCTGAACATCCAGCAGAAAGATCAAAGCCAGGACATCTTGCCCCTAGTTTATCTTGGAGTATACAAGCGGTAGCAGGGAACAGCATATCTGGAGTTACAGTGGCCACAATGATAAGGTCAATATCTTTAGGTGTTAGAGTAGCGGAGTCTAAGGCTATTTTAGCTGCTTCAAAAGAAAGGTCTGAAGTAGCAACATCTGACTCTGCTATACGCCTTTCTCTAATACCAGTACGAGTAAAAATCCACTCATCGGATGTATCAACAATCTTTTCTAGCTCAGAATTAGTCAACACCTTTGGTGGGGTATAAGAACCAATCCCTTTAATACCAACCTTTCTAACTGACATAAGAAATTACTCCTTTTTCTATCTCCTTAAGCAGATTAGATTCTACGGACTTTTTAGCCACTCTTATAGAGTTAAATATCGCCTTAGCATTAGACCTTCCATGAGCAACTATACAAATCCCTCTAACTCCAAGGAGAGGAGTACCTCCATACTCTGAGAAGTCATATATGGAAAGAGCATTATTTATAGCACTATCAACAAAAAATCTAGCAGAACGAGGGATAGAAGAATCTACTATCGAATCTCTTATTATCTTACCAAATGTATATGCAAAACCTTCGGCGAACTTCAGTAATACGTTACCTACAAAACCATCACAGACAATTACATCTGCTTTGTCTTCAAAGAGATCATTTCCCTCGACATTACCTACAAAATTCCTTAAGTTTTTTAGAATAGTATAAGCAGACTTTGTAAGTGCATTACCCTTAGTTTCTTCTGCTCCAATATTTAATAATCCTACCCTAGGATTCTCGATACCTAATATATTATGAGAATAACTGACCCCCATGATAGCAAATTGGTATAGATAATTTGGTTTACAATCTACATTAGCACCAGTATCTATAACAAATACTGGTGTCTTTGATGTTGGAATAGTTACCCCTATTGACGGTCTTTCTATACCAGAAATTGTCCCTAGAATCAAAGATGCACAAGCCACGAAAGCCCCAGTATTTCCAGCAGATACTACAGCATCTACTTTACCTGTTTTAAGCATTTCTACAGCTATTACTAAAGAGGACTTTCGTTTAGTCTTTATCGCTTGAGTAGGATGCTCATCCATCTCTATTACTTCATCTGTATGAATTATCTCAAAAGGGACTGCTCTATTACCTATAACCTCACGTATCCTTTTTTCATCCCCTATCAGAATCAATTCTACATCTAGGCTATCTTTAGCTATGTATGCTCCTTCTACTAGTACCTGTGGGGCAAAATCCCCACCCATTGCATCTAAAGCTATCTTCATTTCTCTTCTTTAACAGTTATAATCTCTTCACCATCGTAGTATCCACAGGAAGGACATACCCTGTGAGGTAAGGTCCAACTATGGCACTGTGGACAACGTATTAAGGTAGGAGGATTTAATTTCCATAAAGACCTCCTCCTATGCGTTCTACATCTAGACATCTTCTTCTTTGGATTAGCCATACCTTATCTATCCCTCCATTTCTAGTATTCAATAGTTATGCCCTCTAAACTACAACTGCATTTCTCTCTATTAAGATTTTTCCCACATACAGGGCAAAGCCCTTTACAATCCTTACTACATAAAGGTTTAATAGGGAGATTCACTATTATATTCTCCCGCACACTGCTAGAAATATCAACCATATTGTTTTCTATTGTATACTTAAAATCCTCTTCTGTCAATTTCCCTATTATTCTAAAGGGCTCTTCTGTATAGACTTCTTCATACGAAAATTCTAACTCCTGCGGATAGATATCAAGACATCTACTACATTCAAGCAAAACTTTAGTCTTAACCTTACAAGTAAGTAGTAGTTTCCGCCTTTCTATCCTTCTAAGTCTACCCTCTACTTCAGGTAAGGTATCAAAGACAAGGTCTTCCATTGCCTCTTGAGTCTCTATATAGTGGAAAGATGTACTTTCAATCTTTCCCTCTAACAGTTCTTTTACATCTATATTCATCAGCTAACTAGACGCGCTGTCTCTCTTGCGATAACCAATTCTTCATTCGTAGGTACAACCCACACCTTTACCTTAGAATCTGAGGTACTAATCTCTCTTTCTTGCCCCTTAAAGTTATTTTTCTGTGGATCTATCTTAATACCAAGATATTCCATATTATCACATATCATGAGCCTTATCTCTGGTTCATTTTCTCCTATCCCGGCAGTAAATACCAGTACATCTAAGCCATTCATAATAGCGGTATATGCTCCGATATACTTCTTTATCCTATAGCAGAACATCTCCATTGCCAATTTAGCATTCTGATTTCCTTCTTCGGCAGCCTTCATAATATCTCTCATATCATTACTAAATTCAGATATGCCTAGGAGACCACTCTCCTTATTAAGGATATCATCAACCTCCTCTGCAGTATAGTTAAGATTTCTCATAAGATAAAGAGGGATAGCGGGATCTAAGTCCCCACTCCTAGTTCCCATAATAAGCCCTTCCAAAGGAGTAAAGCCCATACTAGTATCTATAGATCTACCACCCTTAACTGCACTTATACTACAGCCGTTACCAAGATGGCAAGTAATAATCTTTAATTCCTCTACAGGCCTTCCAACTAGCTGAGCAACTCTATAAGAAACATAATAGTGGCTTGTCCCATGGAAACCGTACCTTCTAATCCTATAATCCCTATATAATCTCATTGGTATAGCATATAAATAGGCATATTTAGGCATATTTGAGTGAAAAGACGTATCAAATATAGCAGATTGAGGGACATTAGGAAGAACTTCCATACTAGCTCTTATACCTGCTAGACCTGCAGGGTTATGAAGTGGGGCAAGCTCGTTATTCTTCTCTATCTCTGCTATTACCTCCTCATTTATAATGGTAGGTTCTTTGAATCTTTCACCGCCATGTACTACTCTATGTCCTACAGCCTTTATCTCTTCTATAGAACCTATAACTGGAGTACTGCCATTCAATAAGGTCTCTATGACTACTTTGAAAGCCTCCGTATGATTGCTAGCAGTTACTTCCTTCTTTACCTTCTCTCCATTTACTGAATAAGTAAGATAGGATGGAGGTGTCCCTATTCTTTCTACAATACCCTTCGCTATGACCTCCTCCCTCTCCATATCAAAAAGCTGATACTTAAGAGACGAACTCCCACAATTTACAACTAGTATCTTCATAATATTTTAACCTCCTATAAAGCGGTAGCTCTCACACTCACAATAGCAATAGAATCTACTATATCATCGGTACTACACCCTCTAGAAAGATCATTAGCTGGTTTAGCCGTCCCTTGAAGTATTGGACCTACAGCCTTAGCCTTTGCAAGTCTCTCGGTAAGCTTATAACATATATTACCTGCATTTAGATCGGGAAATATAAGGACATTTGCCTTTCCAGCAACTGGACTTCCTGGCGCCTTAGAATTTCCAACGGCAGGGACTAACGCTGCATCGCCTTGAAGTTCACCATCTATAATAAGATCTGGCGCTTTACTCTTGGCTATCTTGGTAGCCTCAATTACTTTATCTACCAATTCGTGTTTGGCACTTCCCTTGGTTGAGAAAGAAAGCATTGCCACTCTTGGTTCTTTCTCAACCAATAACTTAAATAATTGTGCACTAGAAATAGCGATAGAGGCTAATTCACTGGCATTTGGATTGGGATTTACTCCACAGTCTGCATAAATAAAGACTCCATTCTCTCCATATGGACAGTTAGGCACGATCATAAGAAATGCTCCAAAAGCTACATCTATTCCAGGGGCAGTTTTTATAATCTGAAATATTGGTCTTTCTGCATCTGCACTAGAATGCGCTGCTCCAGCAACCCACCCATCCACCTTGTCTAGCTTTAACAGCATAGTAGAAAAATAGAGGGGATTCTTAAGAATCTCATAAGCCTTTTCTAAAGTATCTATCCCCTTTGTCTTTCTAAGCTCTACTAATGTCTCGGCTAACAATCTTTTCTCAGGATATGTATCAGGATTTATAATCTCTATCCCATTTAGGCTGACCTTAAGCTCCACAGCCCTTTCCTTTAAGGCAGACTCTTCACCTATAAGTACTATCTTTGCTATGCCCTCTTTAGTAGCTATTTCAGCTGCTCTTAAAGTTCGCTCTTCAAAACTCTCTGGAAGCACAACTTTTTTATTAGCCTTTTTTGCTCTTTCTCTTATCCTCTGTATTATATCTGCTGCTTCACTCATAAATCATCCTCCTTTTATCTTCCCCAATCTCTAGGATATTTAAAATCAATACCAATAGTCCTATCTGTTAACTTGGCAATTATTGGTAAGGTACGCTTAAACTGATTCTTTTTAATCATGTTAAGGATTTTATTAACCTTTTCACTATCATAGCCCATCTCTATTAGATGTTGGGGTGAAATTCTCTCTTCTACCAAATAGAAAAGTATCTCGTCAACTTCCTCGTAAGTTATTCCCAATTCTCCTTCATCTGTCTGTCCTATCCAAAGATCAGCGGTAGGGGGTTTGGTGATAATCCTCTCAGGGACCCCTATCTTTCTAGCTAAGGACCTCACCTGAGTCTTATATAAATCTCCCAAGGGGTTTATAGCAGAAGCCATATCCCCATATATAGTGCCATAGCCAAGCAATAATTCTGTCTTATTACTGGTTCCTAACACTAAAGCATTAAGCTCATTAGATTTATCAAAAAGGATACACATTCTAATCCTAGCTATAAAATTTCCTCTTCTAAGCCTATCTACATCTTCTGTCTTAAAATAGCTATCAACTATCTGTGTTATAT
This sequence comes from bacterium, assembly GCA_049970495.1. GTDB lineage: Bacteria > DUMJ01 > DUMJ01 > DUMJ01 > DUMJ01 > DUMJ01. Next base: position 1,645 of record JBMFMV010000019.1, on the reverse strand, counting down.
TTATTGTCTCTAGATGAATCCCTAAGATTTTACCCATTAGATATGCATCATCCAAATTCTCTTTACTAGTAGTCTTATAAGGCAAAATATAACCAAAAACCTTGTCTTTACCTAATGCCTTTACCGCTAGAGTAGCCGAGACACTAGAATCTAAACCTCCTGATAACCCTACTACAACATTTTCTATACCAAACTTTGTAACCTCATCTCTTATAAATCTAACAAGTATATTCTCCGTAAGGATTGGATCAAAGGGAATGCTAGTCCTCATGAAGAATCCCCCTTATAAACTCGTATGCCTTGTCAAAATCGAAAAGATTAGAAGCCACTTTATATGCCTCAAGATCTAATTCTACGTCAACAATAGACTCTTCAAAATAGGGAGAAGAAACTATGACCTCTCCATAAGGATCTATTACACAAGAGCCTCCAAAAAAGTTCAGTCCATCTTCGAACCCCACTCTATTCACATAGAGTATATACATAGAATAAAGTTGGGCATAGTTAGACAAAAGATCCTTTAGAACTATAGAACTTTTAGGAATTCCTAGATTACTATCAGAATAACCAGTAGAAATACTATTGCTCATTACTATAAGCACCTTTACTCTATTCCTTATAAATGGTATCATTACTAGAGGATTTAATATATCTTCCCCAATAATAATTCCCAAATTACCCCAATTAGTATTTATAACTTCTATCTTCTTCCCACTTTCGAAATACTTAGGCCTTCCTATATGTGTACTCAAGAAAAGTTTACGTTGGATAGACTTTAAAGATAAATTACTATAATAGAAAGCAGAATTATAGAGACTCTTATCCAATCCTAACTCTACCAGTCCCAGGATTATATCTATGTCCTTAGAAGCTTCCAGTATTGGCTTAAGGAGTCTACTATCTCTTTCTTGAGCTATATCTTGTGTCAAATCCATTAAGTTAAAACCTGTCAGACTCAGCTCTGGGAAAATTAAAAGTTGAGCTCTATTCCTAACTTCTTTAGATATCTCGATATGCCTCCTAATATTGTACTCTATATCTCCTAACCTAGGATAGATCTGTGCTAAAGAGATTTTTATCTTCATCTTCGTCCGAGCTTTTCTAAAAGTTTAGCCTCAACACACTCTGGAACAAGACCAGATACGTTCCCTCCTAATCTAACTACTTCTTTAACTATTCCTGAACTTAGATAAGAATATTCATAACTCGTCATCAAAAATACTATCTCCACATCAGGGTTTAATCTCTTATTCATAAGAGCCATCTGGAATTCAGTCTCAAAATCTGAGACTGCTCTAAGTCCTCTAACAATTACATCAGCATTTATCTTTGATACATAGTGTGCTAACAACCCATCAAAATTATCCACCCTAACATTGGACATATCGTTTAGACTCTTCTTTATCAATTCTATCCTCTCCTCTACAGTGAATAAGGGAGCCTTGGCAGGATTAACAAGAACGGCAACAATCAACTCATCAAAGAGCTTCGATGCCCTCTTTATTATATCTATATGCCCATTTGTTATTGGATCAAAACTTCCAGGATATACAGCCCTTTTCATAAAACTTTTATACCCCTTCTATGTATAGTAATAACGATTCCCCATATCTTTTTTCTTTTACTACATTAAGAGACTCTTTAT
>JBMFMV010000018.1:0-28291 GCA_049970495.1 bacterium | reverse complement strand
CCCACAGCCTAACCCCTTGATTTTACCCCTTTGCCTCCTTATCCTAGAATTAAAACTCTAGGACAAGGAGGCGATAACTATGCCAAAATCACAGCACTTGTTACAGTATAATTATACCAAAAGGATCTCCCTATATCATACACTACGTCTGTAGAATGTAAGCTATGTACAGATAGTAAAATTTCTACTTATTCCTGTCAATGTCTGAATTTTTCATAGCAAAGAGTAGTATCTAAATAGATTCTTAAAATCCTTAGAAGTCATCTGTTATCTCCCTTGAACCATTGTCAGTTTCCACTACATAGAAATCTGGTATTAAACCTGTCCTTTGGGTATAATTCCTACCTACCAAGGACTTAAAATCTTCTACAGCCGACTTATGGACTATACTTACAGTACATCCCCCAAAACCCGCTCCAGTCATTCTTGTTCCTAAAACACCTTCAACTTTTAACGCCTCCTCAAAAAGTACATCTAATTCTCTACCAGTTACTTCATAGAGGTCTCTTAGAGATTCATGGGATGCTATCATCAATTTTCCAAACTCTGCAAGGTCATTTTTATCTAAGACATCTATAGCTCTCTGTACTCTATGATCCTCATATATGACATGTCTAACTCTCTTTTCTACAACCGGATCATCTATAACACCCTTAACTGCTTCGTACATCTCTACCGTTACATCTCCAAGGCAAGTTATATCTGGTAACGCTCTTTTAAGCATCTCTAACCCTTTTTCACATTCACTTCGTCTCTCATTATATTTAGAGTCTGCAAGGCTTCTTTTCTTATTAGTATTAGTAATTACTAAAAGATAATCGCCCAAATTAAGAGGAACATATCGATACTCAAGGTTTTTACAATTCAAAAATATGGCATTATTTCTTTTACCCATAACTGAAGCAAATTGGTCCATTATCCCACAATTTACACCGACAAACTGATTCTCCGCCCTCTGGGCTAAGAGGGCTAACTCTACCCTATCAATCTCTCTATCCGGGTTAAAGACCTTTAAGAGTGCTATCCCCGTTGCACATTCTATAGCAGCAGAGGATGAAAGTCCTGCCCCATGTGGAACTGTGTCATGAAAAAGCATATTACATCCGTAAACTTTATAGCCCGCTCTTAATAATTCATACGCTACTCCCAGCTGATAATTACCCCATTTTATTTTCTTATAGGTATCAAGGTTCTCTATGTCAGCACATACCTTCTCATCTAAGTCGGTTGCGGTTAAGCAAATCTTATTGTCTTTCCTTTTATTTATACACACCGTAGTGCCAACGTTTAGAGCTACCGGTAAGACATATCCACCATTATAATCAGTATGTTCTCCTAAAAGATTAACTCTTCCAGGGGAATAGAAGAATCTTACCTGTTCATCATTGAATAGTTCTATAAATCTCCTCTTTAGATCAGCTATGCTTGTCATAGACCTTTAAACCTCCTATATGCAGACCTTAGTTCTTCCGCCTTTTCCTCAGGCGCTGTAGTATTACATGGAGCCCAAGCTCCAGTTTCACTAGAGGCATTAAACTTCTGCTTATCCCTAGAACGCATAGGCGGATAAAACTCTATATGAAAATGATAAAATGTATCGCAAGACTCGGTATTTACAGGACTCTGATGCATACAGAGCATATAAGGAAATTCATAGTCAAAGAGACTATCTAGAGTCCCAACTGTATCTCTCAAAATTTCTGTTAAAGAGTTCTTTTCTTCATCTGTAAAATCTATTATTCTGCTCTTATGAGCTTTGCTTACTATAAAGACCCCATAAGGATATTCTGTAAAAAATGGAAGGTAAGTCAAGAAATGCTTATTTTCTATAATCATACGTTTTTTATAAGAAATCTCTTCCTGATTCATTCTACATATTAGACACTCATTTTTCTCCTCGTAGTATCTTCTACAACTCTCCAATTCCCTCTGTATCTTTAACGGGACGTATGGATAGCCATATATCTGTCCATGAGGGTGTGAGATAGTTACTCCTACAACCTCTCCTCTATTTTCAAAAATAAATATATACTTTATCTTTTCATATTTACTCAACTCTATAAATCTATTACACCAAAGGTCAACAAGTTTACGAATATGAGAGAGAGAAAGTCTAGGCAAGGAGGCATAATGATCAGAGGAGTAAAGAATTACCTCACACTTTCCATATGCAGGAGCCACTCTATAGAACTCAGTAGCTACATTGTCAGGTTCTGGAGGGTTCAACATAAGGGCTGGAAAATCATTGTCATATGCTAATACATCATAATTATCTGGAACTTTACCTGATCCAGGACAGAATGGGCACCAATCCTTAGGCATCTGAGGTCTCTCCTGCCTATGAGAAGCTATCATAACCCAATCATTAAGCAGAGGATTCCATCTTAACTCGGCCATTTAATCAACTCCTTCCTAACTACAAGTACTAATGTCTAATCTGTATTGTTAGGAATAAGTGTATAATATACTAAGACTTATTTCAAGATTGGAAAGACATTTCCTAAATGGAGGTTCCCGGAAATTAACCTAAAACGGATTATTATTAAATGTATACGACTTTTCAAAAATTCTTTCTACCCTTTCTACTACGCTGGCACTACCTAAAAGTTTTCTACGCATAAAAGCCTCCTTGGGTGTGACATAACCAGTAAATATTTGACTAAATGTCTGAATACTACAGCTTATTTCTCCATCATTAACTTCATTTACTTTAATATTACCACTTTCTATCTCAATTGAAAAGCTCTTGTTATTCCATTCGGCATCTGGATCAAAGATGGATATAGAAAAGTGTAAATCTATATCTTTATCATAACTCCTATTTAACAATGCGCCTTTCACATCAACAACCCTAAACATCATCCATGGAGAGAGTTCCATTTTTATTCTAGGATTGGGAAAATCTAAATGTAACCTTTCATCTGGAGCAGTAGACCAGTATACCTCTCTAATCTGAGACTGATGAACGAACAGAAACCAGAGCAATCCTTCTTTTGCCTCTTGGTCTAGATAGACCATCTCATGTATATTCATCTTACCTTCTCTTATTGAGTATACTATATATCCTCTAGGCTCTCCCATGTCACTAAGCCAGATATATGTATATCTTGGGAGATTTCTAGCGTAAGGGTCTTGTAAGACAAAATCCATCCAAAGCATATTATTACGAACTGCACAACAATTATGTCTCTTGGCGTATTCAGTATAAATTCTATCTAAGATATCTAAATCCTTCTCTTCAAAAGGCTTTACTCTACCAACTCTTTTATTAAATCCAGATAGACAGTCAGCAGTTATTGTATAATTAATCCTTTCAAATCCCAACTCCCAACCATATTTTCTATAGAATTCATAGGAAAAAGGACCCAGCATAGAGACAGTTTGCCCTCTCTCTTTCATAACTCTTAAAGATTCTCTCAATAGTTGAGCCACCCTACCTCCATGTCTACCTTCCGGCATAGAAGAGACTGTTGCAATTCCTCCCATCTTGAGCATAGAACCATAGATGTATATCTCAAACGGAAGGATAAACAACATAGCATTCAGAATATCAGATTCATCATAGTACCCTAGTATGGCATCCTCTGGGACATACTTTTCTAAAAAAGTTCTAGCCTTCTCTCTATAATCGTTTAACCAGGGAAAACAATAGGTCATTAATTGAAGAACTCTATCATATTCTTCTTTACCTACAAATCTTATTTTCATCTCCATCTCCTTCCTTTTTATTTCTTCCAATACTGCCTGTAAAACTCCTCTAACTTTTCTTTGTAGTTATTGTCTATATATCCTTCTCCCATTATATAACTCATCATAGCCCTTCCCTCTTCTTCACATATTCTATCATGAGTAGGAAAAATTTCTCTTATCAAAAATTGTGTAAATAAGACTAGCCTTAGACTTCCATATACCCTAGGCTCTCTCCCAGGGAGAGCCTCTACACCAACACTATAGCCTAACTTGATGCTATCTATGATATCTTTCAATTCTAAACTTGGCGAGAAAACTACTGTGTAATACCAGCCAAAGAGGCTTCCCGTTTCACAACCATGGGCATCAGTAACACCAACCACTGGAATAGTCTGGCCCTTAGATTTTTCGTAGTAAGATACTATCTGTAGATTATCTGAGATCAATTCATGTAGATGATAACCACCCACTATCTCTATTGCATCAAAAGGCTTTGTATCATAGAGTAGATTGAGAAGCCTCTCGGAGATATAATATCCTTCTCTAACACGCCAAAAGGGATGGGCAAAAATTCCAAGTCCATTCCCTTCTCTAATCTTATTGAAACACCATATAGAGGATGCTAGCTGGTATTTCTCAGGTATCTCAGAAATTCTTCCTTTTAGGCCCTCTTCTATTTCCTTTACCTCTCTGTAATAGGTTTCGCTATCTTTTTCGAACAATTCGTTTATACTAAAATTACCTCCAAAATTTACTATATGTATAGGGTTATTGGGAGGATGAACCTCTTCTCCAGGAAATAACTTAAAAGCTAAATCTAAACCTCTAAAAGTCTCGATAGCTTCTATAGACGGGAAATATTTTCTATGGTCTGTTATAGCTAGAAAGTCTAAACCTATCTTTCTACATGAACTAGCGACATAACTAGGAGACTCTACCCCATCTGAATAATAGGTATGTATATGCATATCACCTTTATAAGGAGTTCTGTAAAGTAAATCTTCTTTAAGCGAATATACAGAAAACGATAAGACTCTATTACCAATTTCTAAATAGATAACGTGTTCCTGTTCCCCTTCGAAGAACCCTTCAAGGTAAAATCTATTCTCTTTCCTTATTACTTCAAGATTCTTATACTCTTCTCCACTGGAATAATCCGTAGGATAATGTGTAAATTTATACTCCCCTTCAGGCAACCGCCAATTAGAAACCCTTGGCTCTAAAGTTATAGTTACCTTTGTATCAGCCTTTATAACCTTTGGGTATATCTTGAAATAATTATCAAGGTTTATCATTGCTGTTCCTCCTTTGACTTAGATATATACTGATTACGCCTCCTAAAGATAATAGACCCCATAAAAGTATAACAGCCTTCCAACTAAAACTAGTAGAAATAATACCGGTAATGATGCTTGCTGATGCAGAACCTATATAAGAAGAAAAATCAAGAAAGCCTGCTAAAGTTGATGTACTGTTATACTCTGCAAATCTCAAGGGTATATTTGCAAGTAAGAGTGTATTTGCACCATAAAGAAGACTAGAAGAGATACCTAGAAGTATTACAGTTAGAAAGATATTCAAATCTAAAAATACCGCAAGAACAGTACATATTACTAAGTTTGCAGAATAAAGAATCACTACTGAAAGTTCGTCTCTATTTTTGTTTTTGTAGTTTAACCAGCCAGCAGAGAATAATCCCATAAGACTAATAAGTGGTATAAGGAGAGTAAAAATAGGGATGCTTACTTTAAATACCTCTTTTATTATTGTTGGTGTCCAAAGCCCTATACTCTCTTTCATTACGCCTTGAAATAAACAGGCGGTAGCGACAAAGATAATACTTGGACTTAAAAGATCTTTTATTGATAACCTAAAAGTATTGAAGTTTTTCTTCTCAGTTGAAGTTTCAGTACTTGGCAGGAACTTTAACCAGTAGAAGGAGAATAATAAAACTAATACACCTGGGATAAAGAAGGCTAGCCTCCAATTTGCAGCTCTGATAAATCTTCCTAAGGGACCCCAGTACAGTATATAACCTATGAACATAGATGTTGATATACCAACACTTACTTGAGTATGTCTTTCTTTTGGAAACCAAAGACCCAAGATCCTTACAATAGGACCCCAAAGCATTGAGAGTAAGTATCCGTTAATACCCCAGAGTATTGTAAATGTAAGTTTATTAATAACAAAACCTAAAGTCAAGTTTATCAACGAGGAGAAGAAGAGTGAAATAAATACAAATATTCTAAAATCCACCCTATCTCCAATGTATCCATTAATAAGCTGTCCAAAGGCGTAAGTCCAGAAAAATAGACTTCCCATTAAGCCTATAGAAGTCTTATCCCAACCCAAGTTCTGTATAAGATCTGGGATTACTATGGATAAATTTATCCTACAAAAGTAAGCTCCAGCATAAGCAAGCCAACAAAGAACAAAAACCTTGTTCGCTGTGTTTTTACTACCTTCTATCATCTCCTAAACCTCTTACAATTATCTCTAATCCCTTCTTTGCTAGCTCTTCCCAATTTTCTTTTCCAGAAGCAAATAATCTTTGAATCAACAATCCAAGAACAAAATCAATTATCGTACAGGAGGAAACTTCTGGGTCAATATCTGCGAATTCCTTCCTTTCAACCCCTTTAGATAATAGATCAAAAAAGTAATCCATACACTTCTCAAATATTAAAGTCATCTTTGTGAGATTTACTTATATTCTCCATCGTTTTATCTACATCTTGTAGCCAAAAATTAAGTATCTCTAGAAATAGAAAATACTTTGTTGGGAAATAATAGAAGAAACTCCCTTTACTAACTCCAGCAGATTTACATATCATCTCTACACTTGTTCCATCATAACCATACTTAGAAAAACACTCTATAGCAGAATCTATAATTTTCTTTTTAGTCCCTTTGATTTTCTCCTTGTTTATACTGACCAGTCAGTATGTGAAATTATATTACACTCGAAATTTACTGTCAAGAAAAGGAATATTCAAAAGTGATTATAGTAAGATAATATCCCCTATGAGGACTGTATCATAGGAGAAAGAGCAGGCTACTTTCGTATAAGTAACCTGCTCTTATTATAGTTAAAATTACTTAAGAGTTATATGAACCGGAGTAGGATTTCTAAGATTATCACTTACTGGACAACGCTCCTCTATAGTCTTTAGCCACTCTTCTAATTTTTCTTTAGAGGCATCAGACTTTACATCTATCTCTAGGGTGATGTTCTTAAAACCAGCTCTATCTGGACTTGGTTTACCCATAAACTTTAGAGGATTAAGATCTCCAGAAAGCCTAATCTTAAAACTTTCTATCTTTATTCCCATCTCATTAGCTACCACCTGTCCAACTATTACCACACAACCCCCCAAAGCCATAAGGACATATTCTACTGGGTTAGGTCCTTTATCCTTTCCGCCTAAATTTGCTGGCTCATCTATGTATAAGGTAAAATCTCTCGCTTTAGCTTCTACCGTGAAGCCTTCCTTCCACTCTACTTGAGCTTCAAATCTTAAATCACTCATAAATTTCGACCTCCATAAATTAAAATTCTTATTAACATTATAACACTAATAAGAATTTTATAAAATAGTTTGAATCTACCAAGATTGTGATTTATAATCTAAAACTAAGAATCTAAAAGTAGAGGTGAGTTTGATGGAAGTATTAATAATAGGTTTAGGAAGAATGGGAGCAAATATAGCAAAAAGACTACGCTATGGAGGGCATAGGGTATTTGCTTACAATAGGACCTCAGAAAAAACCAAAGAGATAGAAAAAGAAGGAATAATAGGGATATATTCTCTAGAGGATATACCAAAGATGCTTACTCCACCAAGAGTGGTCTGGACAATGCTACCTGCAGGGGACCCTACAGAGGAGATGTTAGAAAAATTATCCTCCATCCTTTCAGCTGGTGACATCATTATAGATGGTGCTAACTCCAACTACAAAGATACGATAAGAAGGGCTAAAAGATTAAAAGAAATGGGTTTTAGATTCATAGATGTAGGGACTAGTGGAGGGATTTGGGGATTGACTCAGGGTTATAGTCTTATGATTGGAGGAGATAAAGAAACAGTAGAATATCTTAGACCTATATTTGAGACTTTAGCGCCTTCGCCTAATACAGGATGGGGACACGTAGGACCTAACGGAGCAGGCCACTTTGTAAAGATGGTCCATAATGGGATAGAATACGGTATGATGGAAGCCTTAGCAGAAGGTTTTGAAATACTTAAAAATAAAAAGGAATTTAATCTAGACCTAGCACAGATATCCCAGATATGGCGATTTGGAAGTGTCATAAGGTCTTGGCTATTAGATTTAACAGCCTCAGCCTTGGCAGAAGACCAAGAGTTAAAAGATATAGAAGATTATGTTCCAGATTCTGGAGAAGGACGGTGGACCGTAATGGAGTCAATAGAATTAGGAATACCTGCACCAGTTATAGCTATATCTCTTATGAATAGATTTTACTCACAGCAAGAAGAAAGTTATTCAGCCAAGCTACTCTCTGCTATGAGAAACAAATTTGGAGGACACGAAGTAAAAAAGAAATCATAGTGAAAAAGGAGGAAGAATTAGATGAAAAGCACAGTGTATTTTCTCTCTCTGAGAGCTCACAACGAAAATAATTCAATCCTTAAGAGACTAAGATACTTAACAAAGAGACTCTTAGAAAATAGGATGGAAAAGGGGGACCTTGTCGCTATAAAGCTCCACTTTGGAGAACCTGGTAACCATGCATACATAAGGCCGATATTTGTAAGACAGGTTGTAGAGGTGGTCAAGGAGATGGGAGGTAAACCCTTCCTTACTGATGCTAATACCCTATACAAAGGAGAAAGAGCTAATGCGGTAGACCATTTAGAAGCGGCAATATACAATGGTTTTGGATATTCATCTGTAGGAGCTCCTCTTATAATAGCAGATGGTATAAGTGGAGAATACTACAAAGAGGTAGAAGTAAACCTGAAAAATTTTAAAAAGATAAAAATAGCAGGTGGAATACATGATGCGGATTTCCTCATATCCTTAGCACACTTCAAAGGTCATATAGGTACCGGATTTGGTGGTGCTATTAAGAATGTAGGTATGGGAGGCGCACCAAGATCAGGCAAACAGATGCAGCACGCTCAATTTAAGCCTGACCCAAAGCCAGAAATCTGTATAGGTTGTGCTAGATGTGTAAATCACTGTCCACAGGGAGCCCTAAGACTAGTTAATGGAAAAGCAGTGCTAACCCCAGAACTTTGTATAGGCTGTGGGGAATGTGCAGTCGTGTGTCCAACTTCTGCTATAGAGATATCATGGAACGAATCAGCCATAGGTTTACAGGAGAAAATGGTTGAATTTACCTATGGCATAATAAAGACTAAAGAACCAAAAATTGCATTTATAAACTTTGTTATGGATGTAAGTCCAGATTGTGACTGTGCAGGTTGGCATGATGCAAGCATTGTTCCTGATATTGGTATACTTGGAAGCTCAGATATAGTTGCAATAGATCAAGCTTCAGTAGACCTAGTAAACCAAAGTATTGGATTAAAGGAAACTGCTCTTGCCGGAAACTTTAATCCAGGAGAAGACAAATTTAGAGCAATACATCCTGAGATAGACTGGAATGTTCAATTGGCTTATGCTGAAGAGTTAGGGCTAGGGTCAAGAAAGTACACACTAGAAAAGATATAATAAATTATTCAATAAGCTTGATAAATGACGGGGTAAATGCTATAGTAGATGGGTAAACTATTTTTAGAATAATTAAAAAAGGAGGAGGTGTTTTAAAGTGAAAGGCTTTTTAAAGATTTTGTTAATTTTAGTCTTGAGCTTATCTGTAGTACTAGGTAGTTTTACCGTAGCTTTTTCTCAGCAGAAAAATCCCTTAGGGCAGTACCCTACAATGAAGGACTATGAGAAGGCCACAGGTAAGAAGATTGCAAAATTCAACGAAGCTCCGATGCTAACAGAACTGGTAAAACAGGGTAAACTGCCACCGGTAGAGAAAAGATTACCAGAGGAGCCAGCAGTAGTAGAACCGGTTGAGGAGGTAGGTCAGTATGGTGGGACTTGGAGGAGAGTAGCTTTATCTCCATCTGATACTATGATACATGCTCGATTAGGTTATGAACCTATGGTAAAGTGGGCAAGGGACGGAAAAACTATAATTCCCAATCTCTGCACCTTTTGGAAAGTAACCGAAGGTGGAAGGGTTTATACATTCTATTTAAGAAAAGGAATGAAATGGTCTGATGGAGAACCTTTTACAGTGGATGATATCATTTATTGGTACAATGACGAATTATTAAATAAAGAACTTACTCCAGTTTTTCCTGCATGGTTAGCTCCAGCAGGTGAACAGGTTAAGGTAGAAAAAGTGGATAACTATACGGTAAGGTTTAGATTTAAGCGACCTTATTCTCTATTCCTAGAATACATAGCAGTAAATAATGCATCTTTTGCTTCTCCTAAGCATTACTTACAGCAATTCCATATCAAATATACTCCAAAAGAAAAACTAGATACCTTAGTAAAGGAGGCAAAGAGGGACTTCTGGTATCAACTCTATCAGGACAAGGCGACAAAATATTCTAATACTGAGCTCCCTGTACTTAATCCTTGGAAATTAACAGTTCCACCTACTGGGCCAAGAGCTATAGCTGAAAGAAACCCATATTACTGGAAGATAGATATAGAGGGTAATCAGTTACCATATATAGATAGAATCTCATGGGATATGGTACAAAGCACTGAAATGATTACAATGAAGGCTGTACAGGGAGAAATAGATATGCAGGGTAGAAACCTTGCATTCAAAGACTTTACACTTCTTATGGAAAACAGAGAGAAAGGTGGGTATCAAGTTTATCAGTGGCAATCAGGGGAAACAGCAAGTGCAGTCTTCTTTAATCAGAACTATACAAAGGACAAGTTCATTGCAGATTTATTAAAGAATGTAAAGTTCAGGACTGCATTATCTCTAGCTATTAATAGAGCAGAGATTAACCAACTTGCATACCTTGGACAGGCGACTCCTACATATACTATATTCCCGAAGGCATCTCTCCAGAATAATCCAGAAATAAGAAAGCTATATGAGTATAATGTAGCTGAAGCTAATAAGCTATTAGATAGTATAGGACTTACAAAGAAGGACAAGGATGGCTTTAGGTTAAGACCAGACGGTAAGCCTATACAGCTTACAATCCTTACCAATATCGGCTATGCGATACACCCAGATGTAATGGAGCTTATAGCACAGTACTGGAATAAAGTCGGTATAAAGACCGCAGTTGATGCCATAACTAGTTCTCTCTGGTGGCCTAGGATAAATAGTGCTGACTATCAGGTAGCTGGATATACACTGGGAAGCTTATACCCAGGAAAGTTCCTATTAACCTATTCTATGTTTGTAATTCCGAATTCCACAGTTTGCTATTATGGACCTCTTTGGGGATTATGGTATTCCTCTAGAGGTAAGGCTGAAGGTGCTGTAAAACCAACAGGGGACGCTCTAAAGATAATAGCAAATTTTGATAAAATAATAGTCTCTACAAATCAAGAGGAGATAGAGAAACTTACAGATGAAATTCTATATCTATGGGGGAGGAATCTTTGGGCTTTACCTGTATTAGGATTCTTTAATTTCCCAGTGGTGGTGAAGAATAACTTTAAAAATGTTCCTAAAGAAGGTACATTAGCATATCCGTATATGAGTCCTGGCTATATGAATCCGGAACAATTCTTCTTCAAAAAGTAATTTCATAAGGGGGGGATAGCATCCTGCTACCCCCCCTTATCTTTAAGATCGGGAGGGATTTCCAATGATTAGAATTGGCATAGTAGGATCTGATAATTCTCACGCAATAGCCTTTTCACAGCTTACCAATCTGCCAGAAGGCGTTAAAGGGCTAAAAGTGGAAGAGGCAAAAGTAGTAGCTATATGGGGATTCGAGAAAAATCGAACAGAAGAGGTTGCTAGATTAGGAAATATTCCAGAGATAGTTCAATACCCTGAAGATATGATTGGTAAAATAGATGCAGTAATGATAGTATTAAGAGACGGCGCAATACACTATAAATTTTCAAAACCATTTATCGAAGCAGGTATTCCAACATTTATAGACAAACCTATCGAAACGTCTATAGAAAATGCAAAGAGGATAGTAAGGTTAGCCAAAGAGAAAAGTACCCCTATAACATCCTTTTCTACTCTTAGATTTGATGAGCCTATTGTGAAATTAAAAGAAGATCTACTTTCTAAAGGGCCTCTTACTGCTGGGTTTGTATGTGGTCCTGCAGATATTAATAGTGAATATCAAGGTATATTCTTTTATGGCGTCCATATAGTAGAATTATGCCAGGAGATATTTGGTAGTGGAGTTGAGAGAGTTATAGCAGTAAATAATAACAATAATATAGCAATTACTCTTACCTACCCCGACGATAGAATAGTAGAACTTCTAATGCTTGGTAATGCGGTCTATACATTTACTATATCTGCATTTGGCAAAAATGGATGGAGCTATTGGGATGGCAGGCAAACTACATCTCCATACTATTATGGACTCTTAAAATTTCTAGAGATGATAAAGACTTCTAAATTACCTATAGACTATGATGATATGTTAGAAGTAGTGAAAGTCTTAAAGGCTATAGAAGTTTCTTATCTTAGTGGCAGTGAAGTATACATACAAGACATAGGATGAAAAGGACAAATGAGAGCCTACTTTGATTTTAATGTAATGATAGGGAAACCTACTATTATTCCTCTAAACAACTGGCTAGACGCGAAAAGATTAAGTGAGGAGCTAGAAAGATTTAATATAAAAAAGGTCTTAGTCTATCATAGCTACAGTAGAGATTATGACGCCTACTTTGGAGACAAAAGGTTAATAGAAGAGATTAAGGATTATCCTAACCTTTATGCCGCATGGGTTTTACTACCACTTGATATCTTCCCAATAGATACACCAGATAAACTTTTGGAAGAATTCAAAATAAACAAAGTTAAAGCAGTTAGATTTTTCCCAGATTTACATAATTTCATATTGGAAGAAGAAGTAGTGGGAGACTTATTATCATTTTTAGAAGAGTTAAAAATTCCAATAATACTATCTCCAAACAATTCAGGATGGAAAGATATATATGCTATCTTGAGAAATCATCCTAACCTTAGACTGGTTTTAGCGGACTTAACATACAGACAAAGTTCTTATATCTTCCCTCTTTTAAAAAGATACGAAAATATTTATATAGAGTTATCTGGCTATATTCCTTTTCTTGGAATAGAGACCTTGTATAAGAGATTTGGTGAAGAACGTATGATTTTTGGAAGCAACCTTCCATATAAAAATCCTGGTTCCACTATATATTACATAGAAAAAGCAGACATACCAGAGAGGGCTAAAGATTATATAGCCTATAAAAACGCAGATAGACTTATTCAGGAGGTAGAACTATGATAGATGCTCACGCCCATCTAGGAAAGTGGTTTAACTTTTATTATGATGGTGGAGACTTCCTATCTATGGTAAGGATAATGGACAGGATAGGGATGGAAAGTGCGTGGATAAGTGCCCTTATAAGTATAGGACCAGATTATAAATTAGGAAATGAGATGGTTCTTGAGGCTATGATGGCATTTCCAGACAGATTCAGAGGATACGTCACACTAAGTCCATATTTTGCAGATAGGATAGAAGAAGAGCTCAAGGAAAGAGCTTCTCAAGGATTTATCGGGATAAAGTTACATCCTGGAACACACGCGTATCCCATAGATGGTGTTAACTACTTATATGCTTACAAATATGCAGATGAACATAAATGGCCTATCTTAATACATACCTGGGGAGAAAGAGACGTAAGAACAATTATAGAGATAGCTAAATCTTATCAGAATGCAATATTTATAATGGGACATTCAGGTGGAGATTTAAGGTCTATGCTTTTAGCAGTAGAACTGGCAAAGGATGTTAATAATATCTATCTAGACTTGACGGGCTCAGCCATGTATAACGGGATAATTGAGTATTACGTAGAAAAAATTGGTAGCAAAAGGATTTTATTTGGGACAGACTTTCCATTTATAGACCCAAGACCAGCTATTGGCTGGGTAAGAGGCAGTAAGATAAAAGAGGAAGATAAATTTAACATACTGCATAGAAATGCAGAGAAAATCTTAAATTCAACAAAAGGAAACTAGGGAGTAGACTCTTTATCTACTCCCTAAAATATTTAAGACAAAAGAAAAGTCAATCTTAACGTCCCCAGAAAGGATCCACATTACCAGAGGGATGATCTGTAAGCTTAGTCAAGTCAGTTCCATTAATATTCATTACATATATTTCCCAACTTCCACTACGTTTAGATTGAAAGACAATTTTTGTACCGAGTAATGAAAAACAGGGGGACCAAGCTTGACTTGGGTCATTTGTAAGTCTAGTTATACCAGAGCCATCTGCATTCATTATATAGATCTCATCATTTCCATCAAGATTGGATGTAAATACGATTTTACCACCATCTGGTGAAAAACGAGGAAAATATTCTTGACTATTATTATTAGTAAGCTTAGTTAGATTAGTACCATCTATACTCATTGTATAGATCTCAGTATCTCCATCACGGTCAGAAACAAAGACAATTTTTCGCCCATCTGGGGAAAAGGATGGATGCAAATCATAACTTGGATCATTGGTAAGATTGGTCAGTTGAGGATGAGAAATAACCGTCGGATCATAGAGATATATCTCATCATTTCCATCACGTCTAGAATAGAATAAAATCTTTTGTCCATCTGGAGAAAAACTTGGATAATAATCCCAAGCGGGATTATTTGTAATTCTAACCTGATTAGTACCATCCCTATTCATTGTGTAAATTTCCGGGTTTCCCTCCTGTTCAGATACAAAGGCAATCTTTGAACCATCTTTAGAAAAAGAGGGACAATAGTCAAGAGCTTGATTATCTGTAATCTTAGTTAGACCAGTTCCATCCGGATTCATTGTGTAAATTTCAAGGTCTCCATCACGTCCACTTGCAAACACGATTCTTCCCAAATTTACTATAGACTCTGGGTTACAACCATCGCAACCGTAAAGTCCCATAAGGAAGAGACTTGGTACTATAAAAAACACTAATAATCTTAGGTATCTTTTCATATTCTTCTCCCTTCTATAATAAAAAGTAAAAAATCCACATTTAGAGACAAGATAAATAAAATTTTAAGACTCCCTAACAGTTCTTCTTTCAAAGAATTTAAAACTTAAATCCTCCCTCAAACTAACAAGGGAAATTCCAAATCTTACACTCCTATCCTTCCAATCTCAACTCCCTTCACTATCTTGCCTCTTATGAAAGATTATACTCCAAAAGTATACTAAAGTCAAATTAATAAAGGCTCTTCAGCCTGCCCAATACAGAAGATTCTCGTATCATGATAACTAAAACTCGGAATAAGGGTTACATATATCATAACTCTCCTACCTCCATTTTTATTTAAATAATATCACAAACTAGAGGGACAAATAATGCCCTTCTTGCTACCTTCAGGAATCAATATACAACCTTACATTTAATGATTACAAATTTAGAACGTCGAACCGCTTGACATATAAAGGCTTTCATTATAAAATGCAAGTAAAATTGCAATCGTTATAGAGGGAAGGTATGAAAAGAGCAAATATCCAAGAAGTAGCAAAATTAGCGGGGGTATCCCCTTCTACTGTTAGTAGGGCATTAAATAACCACCCAGGGATAAGTGAAAGAACTAGACAGAGAATAATAGAAGTAGCGAAGAAACTACATTACAAACCTAATTATAGAGGGCAAATTTTAACGACTAGAAGTACTAAGAATATTGGACTTCTCATAACTGATATTACTAATCCCTTTTTCCCTGAGCTAGTAAGGGGAGCAGAAGAAAAGGCTAGTGAAGCTGGATATACCATCCTTCTAGGAAATACCTCAGAATCAGAAGAAAAAGAGACAAATTATCTAGACTTTTTCTCTCGTGGTCCAGTTGACGGAGTTATAATCTCTGCCTCTAGGATATCAAATGAACATATCATTAATCTAGCTGAAGAAGGATTACCAATAGTAGTTATAAATAGAATATTAGAACATCCAAAAATATCATATGTTTCAGTAGATATGGAAAAGGGTGGATATCTAGCAACTAAATATTTGGTAAATCTTGGCCATTCAAGAATCGCCTTTATAAACGGACCTAGTCTTTCTGAGGCAGCAAAAAGGAGATTGTCTGGTTATAAAAAGGCACTTATAGAATCTAGGATAAGATATAATCCTAACTTGGTCTCATTTAATACTCCTACAGCAGAATCAGGTTATAGAGAAGCAGTAAAGTTACTCTACACTAAGGATCCTCCTTCTGCTATATTTACTTACAATGATTTGATGGCATTTGGGGTAATAAAGGCAGCAAAAGAATTAAGTATAAAGATCCCTGAAGAACTATCAATCATTGGGTTCGATAACATATTCTTCTCTAATTTCACTGATCCTCCCCTTACTACAGTCAAACAACCTAAAGAAGAGCTAGGGAGAAAGGCTGTGGAGCTCCTTCTTAAGTTAATGAAAGGAGAAAGACAAAACCTGGTGCTTGAGCCCGAACTTATCATTAGAAATACAACTTCAAGGAGGGAATAATGAATTTTGGTTGTTGTGGATCAATAGAAGAAATAGAAGTTATAAGTTCTAGTGGGGCAGATTTTATAGAGTTTGCTGTAACATCTATTATGCAGGCTAATATAACTGAAGTAAAGGAAGAGCTTGATAAAGTAAATCTTAAAGCCTATTCTTTTAATGTGTTCCTACCAGGGGATCTACCAATTACTGGTTCTAATGTTGATTTAAAAAAAGTAGAGGCATATATAAAAGAAGCCTTAGGAAGAGTAAATTTTCTTGGAGGAAAGATAGTTGTCTTTGGAAGTGGTAGGTCTAGATCTTTTCCAGAAGGATTCTCTAAAGAAACAGCTAGTTTACAGATTATAGAATTCCTAAATATAGTAGATAAATATGCAAAGGAATACGATATAAAGATAGCTATAGAACCTCTAAACAAGAAAGAGAGCAATATTATAAATACAACATTAGAAGCCTTAGAATTTGCAGACAAAATTAATAGTCCAAATATTGGGGTACTTATAGATAATTACCATGCAGATTTAGAAAATGAACCCCTATATAATATCTATAGAATAAAAGAGAAACTTTATCACGTCCATGTATCAGATAGAGAAAGGGTAGCACCAGGCAAAAAAGACTATAATTTTAAGTCTCTATTTAATGTACTTAAAGAGGTGGAATATAAGGGGTTTATCTCAGTAGAATGTAGATGGGAGGATAAAAAGCGCGAATTACCTAAAAGCCTTGAATTCTTAAGAAAGGAGTGGGGTTAAATGAGTCCTAAATTAGCTAAGGTGCCAGAAGGAGTGGGAATTTTAGAAGTCCCTGTAGAGGGTTTAGAGTGGATAAAACTATTTGTCCTTAGATTGAAAGCCGGAGAAAATATATTCTTAGGAGAAGAAAAAAGAGAAATTGGTTGTATCTTAGGAAGCGGAAGAGTGGAAGTCAACGGAAAAAATATACTAGGACCTAGAAGTGAGATATTTAATAGCAAACCTTGGGGAATATATATTCCACCTAACAAAAAGGTAGAAATAAGAGCGCTAGACAATAGTGAGTTGATATTTGCAACTGTAAAGTCAGAACCAAATGACGTAGATGTAGTAGTAATATCTCCTAACGAGATAGAAAGAAGAGTTGTTGGTACGCATAATTGGAAAAGATATGTAACTCAGGTTATAGATAGGAAGGTTGGAGCTAAACATATAATAATGGGAGAGACGGTTAATCCTCCCGGAAATTGGTCTAGTTATCCACCGCATAAACATGATAAACACAATCCTCCTTACGAATGGAGGATGGAAGAAGTCTATCTGTACAGGTTAAATCCATCTAGTGGATTTGGTTTCCAAAGGGTCTATACAGAGGAGGGTGATATAGATGAGGTCTATGCGGTAACAGATAATACTGCCCTTCCTATTACTAAAGGGTACCATCCTGTAGTAGCCGCACCAGGATATTCTCTCTACTATCTATGGGTATTAGCTGGAGAGGATCCTGTAAATATCCCTAGAGATGACACTAAACATGCTTGGATAAAATGGGCTGAACAGATAATTAAAGAACTATAAGGAGGGAAGAAGATGTGGTATAAACTTTCTGGATTTGGTGATGAGATATCATTTGACTTTGAAGAACAATTAATGGTATTAAAAGAAGAGGAAATAGGTTATCTAGAATTAAGAAGTGCCTTAGGGAAAAATGTAGTGGCTCTAACCGAAGAAGATAGCCACAAGATAAAAGAGATGTTAGATAAGTATGGAATAAAGATATCGGCTATAGCTTCCCCAATTGGAAAAGTTAGGGCGAGGGAAGATATGGAAGGACAGAAGGAGAAACTTCAGAACGCCATAAAATTAGCACATTTTTTTGAAACCCCATATGTTAGGATATTCTCTTTCTACCCAGAAGAAGGGATGAGCATAGAAGAACTTAGAAAGATATCGCTAGAGAGACTAGGGGAACTTGTAAAAATAGCAGAAAAAGAAGGGATTATACTGTTACATGAAAACGAAAAGAAGATATACGGAGATACACCTGAAAGATGTCTAGATATATTAAAGAGTATAAACTCCCCAAACTTAAAGGCAGTATTTGACCCATCAAACTTTATACAGTGTGGAGTAAAACCATTTAGAGAGGCTTATCTACCTCTAGAGAGTTATATAGAGTATGTGCATATAAAGGATGCTCATTTCTCAGATGGAGTTGAGGTCCCAGCGGGAGAAGGGGATGGAGAGATAAAAGAAATATTACTGTCTTTAAAGAAGAAAGGTAGAGAATATTTTTTAAGTCTTGAACCACACCTTGCCCATAGTGGACAGTTCCAAGGGTTTTCCGGTCCTGAACTCTTTAAAAAGGCATCTCAGGCATTAAAGAAAATACTATCCGAGATAGAGAGGTGATAATATGGATAAAGTAAGATTTGGTATAGTTGGGTGCGGAGTTATAGGTCCTACTCATGCAGAAGCTATAAAGAATATAGAGATAGCAGAACTTAAGGCTGTATGTGATATTATACCAGAGAGAGCTAAAGAGTTAGGAGAGAAATATGGAGTGGACTGGTATACTAACTACGATGAAATGCTAACTAGAAATGATATAGACGTAATAAATATCTGTGTCCCC
This sequence comes from bacterium, assembly GCA_049970495.1. GTDB lineage: Bacteria > DUMJ01 > DUMJ01 > DUMJ01 > DUMJ01 > DUMJ01. The sequence goes on along the minus strand of JBMFMV010000018.1, from coordinate 9,313 downwards.
AGTGGTTTACATGCAGAGTTAGGGATAAAAGCAGCAAAAGCAGGAAAACATGTCTTAGTAGAAAAACCTATAGATATTACTTTAGAAAAGGCTGATGCCCTTATAGAGGCATGTCAAGAGGCCGGAGTTAAGCTTAGCGTTATATCTCAGCATAGATTTGATCCAGGGATTAAAGAATTAAAGTCAGCTATAGAGTCTGGAAAGCTTGGTAAGCTTGTTATGGCTGATGCCTATGTAAAGTGGTGGAGAACTCAAGAATACTATGATAGTGCAGGTTGGCGTGGTACCTGGGCTCTAGATGGCGGTGGAGCATTAATGAACCAGTCTGTACATTTTGTAGACCAGCTACTTTATCTTGCCGGACCTGTGAAGGAGATAACTGCATACTGTGGAACATTAGCACATAATATAGAAGTAGAAGACGTAGCTATAGCTATAATAAAGTATAAGAATGGAGCCTTGGGAGTGATTCAAGGATCAACTGCCTGTTATCCCGGTTTTAAAGAGAGAATAGAAGTTCATGGTACAAATGGTAGTGTAGTAGTAGAAGGCCCATTTGTAAGGGATTGGTTAATAAAAGGAGAAGAAAAAAGAGAATTATCTTCTCAAGGTGAATCCGCCTCAAGCGATCCTCGAGCCCTTTTTATAAAAGGACATATAGCGCAGATAAAAGACATGGCAGAAGCGGTGTTATACAATAGGACCCCTAGCATCACTGGAGAGGATGGTAGAAGAGCTGTACAATTTATACTTGCAGTATATGAGTCTAGCAGAACTGGAAAAGCAGTAGTGATAAACGACTAAGGAGGAATTCGATGGAGTCACTTTTCTATGATATAGGAATAACCAATAGGATATCTCGCATCTTTCCAAAAGATGGAAAGGCTATGGTCTTGGCCATAGACCATAGACAGCGAGGTATCCAAGAAGGGATAGACAACTTTAGCGATTTAATCTCCCTTATAGAAAGACTATCACCCTATCTTGATGCTATAATGACTACAAAAGAACCGCTAGCCCAACTTATAGTCAATGGTAACTTAAGAGGCAAAGGACTAGTTCTAAGCCTTAATAGGACAGGCCTAGCTGGGACAAGATTTGAAATGGACGATAGACTTGTCTGCACGGTAGAGACCGCCCTTAGATGGGGTCTTGATGGTGTAAAGCTCCTTATAAAGTTTAACAAAAATAATCGACTCACCAATGACCAACTAACTCTACTTACCAATGTTGTGGAAGAATGTGAGAAATGGTCTATGCCCCTTATGGTAGAACCTCTATATATGAACCTAGAAGATGGAAAATTAACTATGGATAGGTCCTATGAGGCAATAAAGTGGGTTTCTATAATAACCAATGATTTTAGAGTGCCTATTCTCAAAATTCCTTATGTCAAGTCTAATTCTAGAGAGGAAGGTATAGAACAGTTTAAGAGAATAGTAGATAGTGTAAATGCAAAAGTCTTGCTCTTAGGAGGTCCCAAACGCGATAATCCTCTAGATGTTTTAAGAGATTTTGAAGATGGGATAAGGGCAGGAGCTAGTGGTTTTGTTGTTGGTAGGAACGTATTCTTAAGTGAGAAACCAGAAGTAATGGCTCTAGCTATGAAACTCATCCTTCATGAAAACTATCCTTCCGAAGAGGCATACAAGGAGGCTTTAAACAATGTGGGAAGAGCTCTATAGAGGAGCATTAGAGGAAGGTTGGAAGAAGCTACAGAGGATTCCAGGAGTAATTACCGGATTCCATTCAACTATAGATGGATTAAAGAGGGTAGATGAGATACTCCTAAAAAGATTATTAGATCAATTTCCACATATAAAAGATATCCCTAACGAACCAACATCGGTCATAAGAACACCAGAAGACCTTATTACCGATCTCCTTATATCTATTAGAGAGGGACTAGCCTATCAAAGGATGATAGAGAATGAGGAGACATTTAAGTGGGCTTTAGAAAACATTGGTTATGACCAACTAAGATTAGGAGGAACCTCTGCTAATATGGCCAGTCTATTATCACCACTACCATTGAGTAAGATCCTAGTATATGCAAATCCGCTTACTAAAGAATTGGCTGAACTTTTCCCTGAGAGAGAAAATCTCTTTGTCCTAACCAGAGATGATGAAAAGCCAGTTCTCAAGTCTCCTAGAAAGGCATGGAAAGATCAGGGTATATTTGCTATACACTGGATATTAGAATATAGTAGGGGACTGAGATTAGAGTTAGATAACTTGTTAATAGAAGCTCCTAGAGCTAATAGATTTATCGCAGCATGGAATCCTGTCAATTGTAGATTAAGGGTAGCTGAAGAATTCAAAAGAGATATATTCCTTATACCAGATAAGTTTACACACTTTTTGGTGTCCGGTTTTCATATCCTCTTAGAGAAATACCCTGAAGGTAAAACCTGCGAGGACTTTATTGTTCCAGTAGCCGAATTTGTAAGCCAAATGAAAGAAAAACTAGGACTAAGAGTCCATTATGAATTTGCCTCTATTGGAAGCCCTATAATAAGAAGGCTAGTAGCAAAACACATATTCCCTATAATAGATAGCCTTGGATTAAACGAGATTGAGTTTGCAACACTACTCAATGATATTGGGGAACAGGAACTATCAAAGGAGCTTAAAGATTCTAAATTTCCTATAGTAAAACTTATAGATGGTTTACTAAAGGTTATGGAGAGGATCCCTTTAAAGAGGATCCAACTGCATACACTAGGACACTATATATCTATTACTAGAGAGAAGAATGAGATTAATGAAAGAACTGCCCTTCTATTCTCTGCTATCCTTGCTGCTACAAGATCTTTACTCGGCAGATATGAGACTCTAGAAGACCTAAAGAAGGGATTAGAAGTTCCGACTATTACACTAACAGGTTATGAAGGTATTAAAAGGATAAATAACTTTAATCTGATAATAGTACCTACTAAAGTTGTTCAGTCACCCAAACTTACCGTAGGTCTAGGTGATATAATATCATCATCAGGATTCTTATTAAGCTAGGAGGTGAATGTATTGAAAGTTTACATAACAAGAAGAATTCCAGAGCCTGGAATAGAGATGATTAGAAAAGAACATGAAGTAGAAGTAAATCCATATGACAGAGTATTAACTAGAGAAGAATTGCTTCAAGCAGTAAAGGGTAAGGATGGTATCCTATGCCTTTTGACTGATAAGATTGATGCAGAGGTATTCGATGCTGCAGGTCCCCAACTAAAGGTCGTAAGTAACTATGCAGTAGGATATGATAATATAGACGTAAATGAGGCAACAAAGAGAGGAATAGTAGTAACTAATACGCCAGGAGTCCTTACTGAAACTACAGCAGACCTAGCCTGGGCTCTCATTTTAGCTACTGCCAGAAGAATAGTGGAGGCAGATAAATTTACAAGAGCAGGAAAGTATGAAGGCTGGGCCCCTATGCTTTTCCTTGGCCAGGATGTCTATGGAAAGACACTAGGTATTGTAGGGATGGGAAGGATTGGACAAGCTGTAGCAAGAAGGGCAAAGGGGTTTAATATGAAGGTTTTATACAATGATATAAGAAGAATCCCTGAAGAGCTTGAAAAGGAACTTAACGCCACATTTGTATCTCTAGATGAACTTTTAGAACAGAGCGACTTTGTTTCTCTCCATACCTATCTATCTCCTGAGACATATCACCTGATAAATGAAGAAAGATTAAGGAAGATGAAAAAGACTGCCTATCTTATAAATACATCTAGGGGTCCTGTGGTAGATGAAAATGCACTAGTAAAAGCTTTGAAAGAAGGATGGATAGCAGGAGCCGGTTTAGATGTCTATGAGTTCGAGCCTAAACTTGTTCCAGGACTGGCTGAATGCGAAAATACTGTACTACTTCCCCATATAGCTAGCGCAAGTGTAGAAACAAGGACTAAGATGGCCACAATGGCGGCTGAGAATCTCCTAGCTGTCTTAGCGGGGAAGACACCTCCAAATCCGGTAAATCCAGAAGTGCTAAAGAAATGAAAATACTAGTAGCTCCTAATGCATTTAAGGAAGCCCTCTCAGCCAGAGAGGCTGGGGAGGCTATAAAGGGAGGGCTTTTAAAAGCCCTCCCTAATAGTGCTATTGTAGTTCTCCCAATAGCAGACGGGGGGGATGGAACTATCGAGGTCTTAGTAGAAGCCACTAATGGGCAATTTATAGAAAAAGAAGTAACTGGACCTTTAGGAGAGAAGATAAAAGCCAAATTTGGAATTCTCGGTGATGGAAAGACAGCGGTTATAGAAATGGCAAGAGTTTCTGGTTTAGCCCTAGTTCCAAAAGAGAAGAGAAACCCTGCCATTACTACAACATATGGAGTAGGAGAACTTATAAAAGAAGCTCTAGAGAGAGGTGTAAAAAGGATATTAGTAGGGATAGGCGGGAGTTCCACTAATGATGGTGGGGCTGGAATGGCACAGGCTTTAGGGGTAAGACTCTTAGATAAAGAAGGCAGGGAATTGCCGTTTGGAGGATTAGCACTTAGAGATCTTGTTTCTATTGATATGAGTAATTTCCATCCTTTAGCAAAACAGTGCGAAGTTATAGTGATGGCAGATGTAAAAAATCCCCTCTGTGGACCTGAAGGGGCTTCATACGTATATGGACCACAGAAAGGTGGAACTAAAGAATTAATAGAAGAACTAGACAAGGCATTGTTTAATTTTGCCCAAATAATTAAGAGAGACTTGAATAAGGATATATTAAACCTCCCAGGTGCTGGAGCAGCGGGTGGTTTAGGAGGGGGTTTAGTTGCCTTCTTAAATGCCCAACTAAGACCGGGAATTGACGTAGTGTTGGAGACGCTGGATATAGAAGAAAAGCTAAAAGGAGTGGATATAGTTATAAGCGGTGAAGGTAAAATAGACGGACAGACAATATTTGGTAAAGGACCTGCAGGAATAGCAAAGAAGGCTAAAGAAAGGTCAATCCCTGTAATATTATTAGGTGGAGCTGTAGATGAAGATGCTGATATACTGATAAAAGAAGGGCTAGTAGATGCGTTATTCTCAATCACAAGAGGACCTATAACCCTAGAAGAATCTATAAGAAATACGAAGAGACAATTGGAATGGGTCTCTTATCAAATTGGGGGATTGATTAAGGCGCTTACTCTTTGCTAAGTTGTCTTATCTTTGGATTTATAGTATAATACCTTAAGTGTGTATAGGAAGACATATATTATGCCTAGAGAGATTTCAATAAGTAGAACGACTAGAGAGACAGATATAAGGATAAATTTGAATATAGACGGAACTGGCAAAGGTAATATAGATACTAAGATAGGTTTTTTTAATCATCTTCTTATCTCTTTTACTCTCTATAGTAGATTTGATATAGAACTTACCGCTAACGGAGATTTAGATGTAGATGGACATCATCTATGTGAAGATGTAGGGATTGTTTTGGGTTCTGCTCTTAATAAGGCTCTAGGAGACTTTAAAATTGCAAGATTTGGATATTCTATTACTCCTATGGATGATGCACTAATAATCTCAAGTATTGATATTAGTGGAAGGCCGTATTTTGAAACTAATGATTTGTTTACCGATAGCTTTATAGGGACATTCCAGACAGAATGGCTGATAGAATTCTTAAAGGCTTTTGCTATGAATAGTAAGATGACCCTCCATATTTTAAAGCTCAGAGGTAATAACTCTCACCATACAGCTGAGTGTCTTATGAAATCTTTAGGTCTCTCTTTAAGAGAAGCTGTAAAGAAAACAGATGATATTCTTTCCACCAAAGGAGTTCTGTAAGTCTTGATTACCATAATAGACTATGGAGCAGGTAATTTATTCAGTGTAAAAAAGGCGTTAGAATATTTTGGTGCTCATGTGGTTATCTCAGATAATCCTAATAATATCCTTGAGGCAAGGGGATTAGTTCTTCCAGGAGTAGGAGCCTTTGGTTGGGGGATGAGACTACTAGAAGAGAAGAATCTCTGTAAAGTCATTAAAATAGCTGCAGATAGAGGGGTACCACTCCTTGGAGTCTGTCTTGGTCTACAACTTCTCTTCGAAGAGAGCGAAGAATCCCCTGAAGCCAAAGGATTAGGGCTTATAAAAGGTATAGTAAAAAGACTCCCAGATACTCTTCCACTACCACATATAGGTTGGAATCAGGTTAGGATAATAAGAGATACTCCTATCTTTAGAGGGATCAAGAATGATTGTTTCTTTTACTTTGTACATTCTTATTATGGAGAACCATTAAATAAAGACTCTATATGTGGTATAACAGAGTATGGGATTGAATTTCCCTCCGTTATATGTCAGGATAATATATTCGCCGTTCAGTTTCATCCCGAAAAGAGTAGTAGTGAGGGACTAAAGGTTTATAAAAATTTTCTAGGAATCGTCTATGGAAATAATACCAGCTATAGATATAATAGAAGGAAAGTGCGTAAGACTTACTAAAGGTGAGTTTAGTAAGAAGGTCACCTATAGTGATGACCCTATAGCAGTAGCTAAAGAGTGGGAGAATAGAGGGGCTGATAGGATACATATAGTAGACCTAGATGGTGCAGTATCGGGTAAACTAGTAAATAAGGATATCATACTAAAGATAATAAAGTCAGTAAAAGTACCAGTGCAGATTGGTGGAGGAATTAGATCTTTAGAAAATATCGAGAATTATATAGAATATGGGGCTAGAAAAGTAATTCTCGGGAGTATAGTATTTGAAGACGAGAAATTTCTAGAGAAGGCTCTATTAAGGTATCGGGAAAATATTATAGTAAGTCTAGATGTAAAGGATGAAAAAGTTCTCATACATGGATGGCTAAGAAACACAGGACTTAGCTATATAGAAATTGGCAAAAAGTTTAGAGACCTTGGGGTTAAAGAATTCATTTATACTAACATAGAAAGAGATGGAACTCTATGTAGCCCAGATATAGAAGGATTAAAGAGATTTATAACATCTGTAAATGTAGCAACTATAGCCTCTGGAGGTATAGGTTCTATAGAAGATGTAAGAAATGTAAAGGAAGCTGGTGCTATAGGTGCTATTATAGGTAAGGCACTCTATGAAGGTAAAATCAGTCTGGAAGAGGCGATAAAATATGCTCACTAAGCGGATAATACCCTGTCTTGATGTAAAAGATGGCAGGGTTGTAAAAGGGACACATTTTATAGACCTTAAAGATGCAGGAGACCCAGTAGAATTAGCGGAATACTATGATAAAGAAGGAGCAGATGAATTAGTATTCTTAGATATAACTGCTTCTATTGAAAGAAGAAGAACTATTGTAGAACTTGTCAGAAGAACAGCTTCTAAGGTATTTATCCCCTTTACAGTAGGAGGTGGTATAGGTAGCGTAGAAGAAATAAGAGAGATATTAAGATCAGGTGCAGATAAGGTATCCATAAATACACAGGCAGTAAGAAATCCATCTTTTATAAAAGAAGCATCGGAGATCTTTGGTTCACAGTGTATTGTTGTAGCTATAGATGCAAAAAGAGATGAAAATATGGGGGGCTGGAGAGTTTACATCAATGGGGGAACTACACCTACCAATCTAGAAGCAGTAAGTTGGGCTAAAGAGGTGGAAAGACTGGGCGCAGGGGAAATACTGCTTACAAGTATAGATGCCGATGGAACACAACAAGGATACGATATAACTCTTACCAAGGCTGTAGTAGAAATGGTTAATATACCTGTAATAGCCTCAGGCGGTGCTGGGAACTTAGAGCACATAAGAGACGTATTAAAGGATGGAAAAGCCAGTGCTGCATTGATTGCTTCTCTATTACACTACAAAAAGTACACGGTAAAAGAGATAAAAGAATATCTAAAAAAGGAAGGGATCCCGGTACGACTATAAACTTATCTAATATAAAGTTCGATAAGGATGGATTAATCCCCGCCATTATCCAGGAGGCTAATTCCGGAGAAGTCCTTATGTTGGGTTATATGAATGAGGAATCTTTGAAAAGGACCATAGAGACAGGGACTACATGGTTTTGGAGTAGAGAGAGACAAAAGCTATGGAATAAGGGGGAGACTAGTGGTAATATACAAAAAGTAAAAGAGATTAGATTAGACTGTGATGGAGATGCGCTGCTTGTAATAGTAGAACAAAAAGGAGTAGCTTGTCATACAGGACATTTAAGTTGCTTTTTTCAAGAGATTTACTCTAAAGAATATACCAGATTTAACCTAGATAGGCTATATGAGATAATTCTATCTAGAAAGTTTAACCCTACAGAAGATTCTTATACCTCTCGACTTCTAGAAGAAGGAAGAGAAAGGATTCTTAAAAAGATTGGTGAAGAAATAGTGGAAGTCTTATTAGCAGGGATGAAAGATAATAAAGATGAGGTAGTTTATGAGATTTCTGACCTTTTCTATCATACGTTAGTCTTACTAGCCAAATTAGAGGTAGCTCCCCAAGAAATATATAGAGAGCTAAACAAAAGACATTATCAAAAGCAAAACCCTAAATCAGTAAAATCCTAGAGAGAAAGGAGTGATAGTTGTATGAGTAGTAACACCTTATTAGCGTTTTCTACGATAATAGGAGGTGGGACATTACTGTTGGCATATTATTTTTACTTCTGGGTAACAAAACAGCCAGCAGGTACGGAGAGGATGCGAGAAATAGCATCCGCCATACATGAGGGGGCAGTAGCATTTTTAAAGAGAGAATATATGACTCTCGTTTACTTTATTATTGTCATGGCTGCAGCACTTGCTATATTTATCAACCCATATAGCGCTATTGCATATGTTATGGGTAGTGTATCATCTATATTTGCTGGTTGGTTTGGTATGCAGGCTGCAACCAGAGCTAACGTAAGAACTACAGAAGCAGCCAAAAAGGGACAAGCTCAAGCATTAAGGGTGGCCTTTACTGGTGGTTCAGTGATGGGTCTTGCAGTTGCAGGCCTTGGAGTATTTGGTCTTTCCATAGCCTACTTAATCTTTAAAGACCCAAATATCATAAATGCATTTGGAATGGGCGCTAGCTCAGTAGCTTTATTTGCTCGTGTAGGAGGAGGTATATATACAAAGAGTGCGGATGTAGGGTCAGACTTGGTGGGAAAAGTAGAAAAGAATATACCTGAAGATGACCCAAGAAATGCAGGAGTTATAGCGGATAACGTTGGAGATAATGTTGGAGATGTTGCTGGAATGGGTGCAGATCTATTTGAATCCTATGTAGGAGCAGTTATCGCAGCAATGGTTATAGGGCTTGTATCTTTCTCTAAAGAGCTCTCTCTTAATGCCGTTTTATATCCCCTCATTCTAATAGCTGTTGGGACTGTAGCATCTATAGTTGGTTCCTTCTATG